>NZ_AAWS01000011.1 GCF_000169175.1 Microscilla marina ATCC 23134 | reverse complement strand
TATATGCATGATATAAGAGCTGTTGTGAAAAACTATATACAGACCAGTCAACCTCCAATAGTAGAACTAAATGCCCGTTCCAGATGTTCAATGCCCAAACCATTTTTAAATTCTTGTAGAATTTATCAATTTACTGAAAAAGTATCAGGCACAGAGGGTTTCTGAATATTGATAACTCATTTTCAAGTTCACTCGATAATTCCTTTTTTCAAACAACTTCAGAAGCTTTGCTACATCCTCTTCTTTTAAAGTATTAGTAGTTGAATACCTTTTCCTTGTATGCTCTTTATTTTGATAGGGTAATCAATGCCAAGAGTGGCTTGTACCTTTTGTAGTATTTGCTCTAAAGCTTCTGTTGTGAGGTTTTGTAATGTACCCTGCAATGTCAACTCTATTCTTTCTTGAGCATTTTTGCTTGTTTTTTTCTTGTCGTTTGGAGCAGGTTGTTTATCCAAAACTGCATTCAGCTCTTTAGCATAATCACTTTTTCTTGATTTATATGTTTCGTAATCAATGAGGTTTATAGAATGATGATTCTTTAGTTCGCTATACCTGGCTTTGAGCAAGCATATTGCATTGCCGATATTGATATTATTTTGACCTAACTTTTCTGCACTTTCCAGAGCCAAATCCAGCTCGCCATCATTAATAAGGGGTTTGATTTTTTCAGTCGGGGTTGGCATATGTTTTAGGCTATTTGATGTTATTTTTTCTCAATACTCTGCATTATCTTCTCTTCTTACCCTGTTGTTCAAAATACCCACCCAAAGAATAAATAATAGTTCCTGCAATTATCATTGTAATTGGGATTGCTGGGTGAATGTTGTTAAGAGAAAGCTGTAATGTTTCACTTCCTGCTTTAGAGGTGTTTTTGTAGGCAATAACCAAAGAGGGGATGATATGTGAAAATGCCCCAGAAGTTAATAATGCTCCACCAGTTCTGTAAAAACGATTTTTGGGATTACGCAATAGCATTACTGTAAACACCAAGCCTACAATCAAAATAAATAAATCCAATAACTCGAACCTTGGAAATCGTAAGGCAAAATAAACAACAAATGCTCCTGTCCCCAATGCTGTATATAAGCTTGTAAGCAACCAGGAAGAACCACTTTTACTTCGTTGTACTTTTTCCAGCTTTTTACCCCAAGGATAGTATTTTCCACAATTAGAACATCTTTTTGGTACTGGTGTTCTAAAACCTGTTAAATCAACAACGCCAGGATAATAATAGTCACCCTTAATTGGTGTCTGACAATTGGGACAAGCCACGATTGTTTCTTTTCCACATTTCTGGCAATAATCTTCTGCTAAATGTGGAGATCGCAAATAACTATCTGTAATTTGGTGCCCATTCAAGCACACTTGCATAACATCCTGATTTTTATCCCAATCTTTCATCATTGCTATGGCACATCATTTATCTTTTAAAAATTCAAAATCTATATACTTCTTCCAATCCATCGTATTTCCATGAAGTCTAAGCATTTCATTCACTGTAGGCAAATCCAGCCTTCTATTAGGAAGGTACCTTGCTTTTACCAAGTGAGGAGCTGATGCCCAAAGATTACTATTTTCAATGTTATCCTGTTCAATTGCTTGCAAAGCCTCCTCAAGTACCAAATAAATATTATGCTCAAACCTAATTCTGGAAGAAGGTGGAGGCATTCCATGCTTATTCTTTTTCTTCATCTTTGTGATATTGCATTTGTTCTATCATATTTGCACAGGCACGTAACGATTCATTTACTGTAAACAAATCTATTCTATGGCTTGGTAATAACCTTGCCTTTTCTAATCCTGTTATAAGTCCAGAACTATTTACTGTAATTTTAAACTTATTTTGCCTCATCTGCTCTTGTAGGGAGTGAAGCTTTCGCTCAAACTCTTTACGAGAATGAATAAACTCTCTATTATCTTCAAATCTACTCATCTAACTTTTTTGATCATTTTTGCCTGAAGAATGGTTAATTATTTTATCTGAAAAATTAGATACATTACGGGCAAACTCGTTTACTGTAGCCAAATCAAGCCTCTGATTAGGTAGTACTCGGGTTCTTTTTATGCTCTTGATAGTCAGAGTCATGTGTGCATAAATTTTTATCTTATCTCTATGAAAACCTTCATTTAGCAGGTGACCGCTTCTTTCAAATTCTTTGCGGGAATGCACAAACTCTTTATTGGATTCAAATTTATTCATCTACCCTTTCTTGATTATTTATATCATTTACAAGACTATTCAGTTTTACTAGTGCATTGACAGTAGTACGTGCCAGTTCATTGACTGTCGCAAAATCTATTCTTTGATTAGGTAATGCCCTTATTCTTGTCAAATGCTTTATGTCAAAACCTGCGTCCGCATTGAGCACGATTTTTCTTTGCCGCCCTTGTTCTATCAGTAAATTTAGCCTCTGCTCAAACTCTTTACGAGATAAAATAATTTCACTTTTGGGTTCAAACATATTCATAAATTCTATTTATTATATCATACGCCGCTTCCTGATTGGCTTTACTCACTCTGGGTAAAATGGCTTTATTGAGTAAATGATGAACTACCTGGGTATACCTACTTATATAAGATTCTGACTCTGTACCAAGATAACTTCGTAATAAATATTTATCAGATTTCTTAAGGTCAACTATCTTATCATAGCCTTGAATGCTTTGAATAAGTTTTTCATAGAAATCATCATTCAAAATGCCTAATTCATCCAAATCATCTATCTCTTCACTAATCAAACTCAGTATATCGTCATCCCAACGAGCATCATCGCTACTTGCTGTTTCATCTGGAAATTTGTCTATTAAAGCATCATATAAGACTGTATAGCCGCTTTCTTTGAGCTCTTCACCAATGATCATAAAGTCCACCAAAATGGAAAAATGATCATTGGTAACTATTTTTTGTAAATATTGAGGTTGGGAATTCAAAAGATCAATAATGATAGCAGGTTGCTCAAATGCCATTTCCTTTAAAATTTCTGAGCATAAGCTTCTTGAAAAGCCAGGTTTATCCTCTACCACTTCAGAAATAAGTGGCAAAATGATTTGCTCAGGTACTACCTTACTTAAAAAAACGAGTGCATTATGGGCATCATTACGAATCGCGTCTAATGGATGGTTCAGCAACCAAATAATGAACTTTAGCATTTGTTCATTCTGATTTTCGTCTTCACTCACTTTTTCCATCCAACGGTATTTGTCAAACACATATTTCTCTGGGCGAATCAGTAGCTTAAAGTGGTTGGAAGAATGTCGGTTGATTTGGTCAATCTGACCTTCGCTCAGGTTGTTCTCCCAAAACCAAATAAGGTTATCTACTATAGCCCAAGTGTTATTGTTGTACCTCTTTATATAAGGAGAGAGACTTTTAATTGCTTCTTGATCATTTTTGAAGAGCTTTTTTAAATTTTTTCTAGCTTGAGTACTGAGTGTAGACCAATTTCTATCCCAAACACTTATCCTTTCTTCTCTGAATGCCTTCATCCCTTGTTCGATCAACTTTTTAGGGTCTATAAAACTCCCTTCATTGGAAAACCTTTGATTAAATTTTGTGAAACAGTTCTGTTCTTCTTCCGAGTTGTCATCTTGGGTGCTTCCTTGTTGAGGAGGCTTGACACTCTTTCCATTGATGAATTGATATAACTCCCAATCTACCTCTTCTGTCAAGGCATTTCGCAAGTTATTTACAAACTCCTGTTCAACTGTTTGTGCGCCAGCACCTGCGTCTTTAAAATCTTCTGACTTAAGCAGTTGAGTAACGATTTCAAATGCGAGCGTTTGATGGTCTTCATTTTCTATTTCGTTAAGGGCTTTTGCCATTTCAGTAGCGTAACCATCCACATACCTGAATGTCTCATCATTGACAGTAAAAATGCTACATAAAGCAACTCTAATCAGAGGATTTACATTTGGTATATGTTTTAAAATATTCAATGCCCCACTTTGTATCGCTAGGTTGTTTGCTCCTTGTACATTTCCTTTACCTAGTGCTATACTATCTACGGTAAAATGTTCAGCATTTTGGATAAGTACATCTACTGGAGGTACCGTCTCAAATTTGAGATATTCAATTGCCAATGTCAGTTTCCCTTTTTGTGCCAGTTCTTCAATAAAACTTTCTTTGTTATGTCGGATATACCGCTGAAATGTCATCTCGCCAGAAGCATAATCGAGCAAGGCGGCAAATTGAGCAGCATGTTTTTCGCTGCCTTTCAGTTGCAAATTGGTATTGATGAGTTGAAATTGGGCTTCTTTGTACCAGGTAGGACCCATTGAGGTATCCAGCATTTTTGCAAATGTGGCTTTAGCCTTACTGGGCAAGTCAACCAAACCATAAAACTGCACCACATTTAATAGCTCAGGGGTACGCTCCCATCTATTCTGAACCTGGCTAACTATGTGATTTTCTAAAACTCCTATAAGCAAGATAGTTTGTTTTCCTTTTTTATCTCCTTTGATCAATTTTCGAATAACTGAGGCAAGAGCTTTTCTGTATCCCTCAGTATATATTCCAAGTTGATGGCGATTAGTATCCTTTATGTTGCTAATAAAGGTATCAACCGAGTCAGGAAAAAAATCAATGTATAATTGAACTACCTGCTCATAGATAAATGGTACTATTGATTCAGGTAAATGGTAACTTCTTTCCCAATGTACTCTGCTTGCAAGCTTAAAGTTTAATGTCGCAATAATAGATCCCAGGCATTGTTCCAATGCAGCAGGCATTTGATTACCTTCAGCCTTTTCACGGGCTAAAGCTCCGTGCAGCCTTGCCAAAGACTTTATTATTTCACAAAAACCACTTTCCAAATTTCCATTATGCCAATGCTTGGGCAAATCAGAAATGTTACATTCTGGCTGAATATAGCCGACGCATTTTTGATAAAAATAAAAAGAGCGAACGGCTATCACATTAAAATCTACCCCATTTTTATCTCTTAGATTGAGTGGTTTATCAGCTTCATTGGCTATATAAGTATTGATAACATTTTCTACAACTTTGACATTCTTGCTCTCTCCTATCAGGGCTTCTATTATAATAGAACAGGTATAAGTATCATTCTCATATCCATAACTTTCTATTAACCACTCTATGTCAGCAATAGCCTTATAATATGTATCTCCTTTTATTCTTTGCCGAGCCGAATAATAGTTTAAGTAATTAATATAATTTATTGAAAGAGCTGAAGTTCTTGCCCAAGTTTCATCAATTGTAATATTTACATCTTTGGGTAATTCTTTAGCATATAGGTAATCATTTGACTTTCGCATAATATAAGCTGCAAGCCAAGAATTTGACTTTTCGCGAACATCATAAAAAGCTTCATGCATTTCTTGCGCATCTTTTTCAATCGATAAATTCATCATTTTTTTAGCGAATGATCTGATTTGTTGTATGCGAAAGTAGCCATCTTTTGGATTCTCGTACATGAATAAACAAAGTGATCTAACCTGATTAATAAAAGGCTCAAGACTGATTTCCTCATCTTTTTTCCCAAACTCATCCTTTAAGTATAAGCGGTATTTAGCATCCAATGCACTAAACAAACGTTCCCCTGCTTTAATAGCCTTGTTTTCATACAGCAACTGTAAAAAATAAATAGCATCCCCTTCGCTGATTAATAAAGTGTTATCCCTTACCAGATACTTTATTGCAGCCTCATACTCCCCTAAAGCTATAAGAGCCTCTGCCAAATCAAAGGCATGTTCAGCAAAAACGCTATCATACCTAAACTCAATCCTTTGGAGTAGTAGCAATACTCTAATGAGTTCTGTAGTAGCTCTTTCGTCCACTGCTATATTAATCACGCTTCTTATATCCTGCGTTACCAAGTCTGGGTTTACATGATGTTGGGCAGCATTATCTGCCCAATCCTGATTACATATTTCCAGCGATTTGATTGGTGATGAGCTAAGGGTATAATGATGCAGTCTGTTTTCCAGTGAATATTGACCCGCCAAAGATTGGTCACAGTATTTTATTATTTCATCGTTTGCCAAAGGAATGGAGTGGGACACTTTATTAGAGATGAAATTTTTAAAAGATGCATGATAGAGTTCCAACCTAGCTTCTCCCTTGAGTAAATAGTTGATAGGTTCGAAATGGGAATAAAAACTTAACTGATGATTGGCAGGAAGCATTTTGATCAGTATGTCCTGAGCAACTGGTTGCCTGATTTGGGATAAAATTAAAACAATCCAAAGCTTTGTTTCTTCCTTGAAAAACTTATCCCATAAGCTTTCATAATACTTACTGATTTCCCCGCCAATGGCTGGTATGGTTTCTACCCAATCCTCAATTTTCTCAGTAGCTACATCATTCAACAACAAATAATTAATCAGGTATCTTAAATACAAAGGATGTCCTTCCGACTTTCTTGCAATAGCCTGAATATTTTCTGTGCTGATTTCTTTTTTCTTTAATTCTCGTTGAATAAATGCTTCACATTGTCCAATGTCCAACGGAGTTACCTCAATAACACTATTTTCATCAATAAGTGCTTTGGTATGAGTTGGTAGAATGTCTCGTGAAGTACAGGAAAGAACAATAGAAAGGTTATCTGGCAAGTTTTCAGGCAAAACACCTAAGAAACTATCTAAGTTTTTTACTTCATCCAAACCATCAATCAACAGCACACATTGAGTCCCCTTATAATGGTTCGCCAAATTATTTAAAAGAAGGCTTATCCTCTCTAACCTTTTGCCATGGTTTTCTTCCTGCTCTACCTGCTGACCAGTATTTTCACTAAATGTAGTTTCAATCCAGGAAATAAGATTTCTTTCAGAAATTCTAACAGAAAGTGGTGTTTTATCTTGTGGAATCTTGGTAAAATAACGTCCACAAACTTTAATATTTTCACTATCAGGATTGTATGCAGCGGCAAATGTTGTTTTGCCTGAACCTGGTGATCCAACACACAAAAACCAACCCGTTTGTGTTTCCAAGGTTTCGGTTAATTCTTGAAAAACAGTGTAGTTGGGTGTAGATGATTCTACATCATTTTTTAACTGTTCTGGTATTTCATTCAGACTTTCCTCTTTAACTACGACAATGTTATTTTTGGTTAAAAACTCCTGAGCTTTTTCGACACTAATGGCTGCTACTGAGCTATTTCTTTGCAAAAGCACAATGCCTACAACTTGATGGTTTGAAACAACGGCACCTCCTGATAGACCTGAATAATCAACATCTTCACTAACTTGTTCACTATTGAATGAAAAGCCCCAATGGGTGTCAATGCTTATTGTATCAACTTTACCTTCAATTCTTTCACCTGTCACTTCCCCAGAATAAGGATAGCCATAAGTTGAGCAATTTTGTTTATAGCTGATATTAGCTGATGTTAAGGGCAGGATAGTATCTGTTGGCTCATTTGTTCGTATTAGGCATAAGTCCAATTTTTGATCATAATCAATCACATTTTCTTTGCTGTATGTGACATTATTTATCTTTATATCTGCATTTTCATCAATACAATCTACTATGACATGATAAGCCGTTAAAATAATATCTTGGTCAACAAAGAACCCTGTTCCTTGTTCATCTCCACATAGTATTCGTACAGAAGCATTTTCTAGTTGTTGGGGGCTTAATACATTATTTATCATTGGGTTAAAGTGTTATTTTCAAAGGTGTATTGCCATCACCTTGAATAATTTCGTAATTGTATTTTTTCGTTAGGCTCTCTACATCAAATGCTTCTGCATTTACCACTGGGTAATTAAAATATAACTTGCGGGTTTCACCTGTTTCTCTAGAAATCAATAACGCCAACGATTCCTTATCAGGATGGTTATGCTTTTCGCTATTAGTTGAGAAAATATTAAGCTTGGAATCTATTGTTTTGAATAAATCAGGGCTGTTGTTAGTCCAACTCCCGTGATGAGATATTTTAATCAAATCAAACTGAATGGGAAGTGATTCATCTGGATAAGTTTCTTTGATATTTTCAGCAATTATGCCTGGGTGCGCATCTCCTAGAAATAACAACCTTTTGCCATCATACTCGATGATAAATGCAATGGAACTACCATTGGCAGAGGTTGTATCTTCTTTGAATTTGCTTTTTATAAGTGCTTCTACGTCTGGAATGCTACTACTTGATACGTTCTTTTGTCTCAAAACTGGCTTAGGCTTTTGCTTGGCAGTCATAAATTCAAAAGCATCATCAAAAAAAACGTTGTCAGGGAGGTCTTTCAAATATCCATTTTTTCGTAACTCATTTTTCCACGTTTTTTGCAAACGTTCGAGTTTCCCATTATCAGGCGATAATAGAATGAGCTTAATTTCATCAGTAAGTTGAATTACTTTTTTATTATCAGTAGAAATAGCTTTTTGATCAAATTCTGCATTCCAGAAATAATTACCATCAGCAATAAAGCCTGCCAGTGAAGACCCTTGCTTGGCACTTACGTTTTTTTCTCCTTTTGTGACTTCCTTGAGATAAGACCCACCTTTGATTGCTTCTAATGCTTTGTCTTCAAAATGATGATTGATATTTTCAGGAGCTATAGTGGGTTGAAGATGTCGGTAAGAGTTATGCCAAATATTGGTAATGGGTATTATTTCATGCTTATTATTCTCCTCCAATAGTTTGACAATGCCAGAGATATGATCTTGGTCGATGTGAGTTACTACAACATGAGATAATGTTTTGCCTTCTTTTGCTAAAGCTTTCAATTCATCTTTTATGAAGCTTTGATAAGTGTTTACATATCCTCCATCTATCAAAATATTAGTATAGTGGATTTGTAAAAGCATGCTATCTCCCCCAAGAGCAGGATAGACATTTAGGTTAATGGATGGTTTGCTGGTCATAAATTTTAAAATTTGGAAAGATTGTAATATAAATTTGTTTGGGTTAGCCTAACTTTAACTTCACAAAAACTTTATGATGACGTCTGATAAAAATCTGGTAATTATACAAATAAAATTTGCATCAACTTGATTTTTGCAAGGTAGTCGCTCTAAGATAATGCTTTACCGATATAAATGCTATTTATATTAGCAAAAAAACACCTTCATCATTTTATTTAAAATATTTGTTAATTTAAAAAGCAAAAAAAGCTCATATATTGAGCTTTCCTGAATTATTTAACTTACAATAGTTTATTTGGGTTTCGCTAAAATGGTAATGCACTGACTATGTAAGAAGGCATGGATGCTGAGCTATTAAAATACCTCATACATTAAATATATTCTCTAATGATGGAGGCAAAAACTCACTCAAATAAGGGGCAATTTGTTGAAATGTTACATAAATCGTTTGAGCACCAAAAACATAGGCAGTGATGGCATAGGGGCTAAATACAAAATAAAGCCCATTGTTTTTCAAGAAAAATACAGGGGCATCTTCAAGATAAAAACTTTGCATATCTATATCTTCTTCATCCGAATATAAAGGTGTTGGGTCTAACTGATCATAAAAGTTTTGAGTAATCATACGTGATAAACCACGCAACTTAGCCCCATGAACAATATTTTTCAAAGTAATTCTTTCACCACCATTTTCTAAGTCAAAGGAGTACACTCTACGAGAAGATATTGGGTGTGCGCCCATGTGGGAGAAAAACCATTCATAGGCTAAAATACTTAGTATTTTTGAATTATTAAATAATATACTGATATGCAATTCATACTCCCAATCTGGTTTTAAGGGACTATCTTTATCATAAACCTTCTGCTGAGAAAGGTAGGATGAATCATAAATATGCTGCTTAAACTTGTGCATATTATCAATGAGTGCATAACTGGAATTTAAGGACACCTTCGTTTCTCCACTAATCAGAGAATTACAACTCAAAACCTCATCGATTAAAAAATCATTAATAGTTTTGGTTATGTTATTGTTTTTATGAAGAAAATGAGGCGCAGAAACTTTAATTTTCAAAGATGGAGAGTCAGGTTTACTAAATAAGGGCATTTCATCTTGTATCTCCTCAAGTTTATAGGTTATTCCACTCGAATTATTATTTTCAGAATCTACACTCAGTAAATGATCAACTTTGTTTACAACAAATCCATCCTTAATGAATGTCTTTAGGCGACCTGGATAATGATGATCAAACTTTCCTGAAATGTATTCCCTCTTAAGTTCTGATAACTGGTTTTTATAACCAGCTTTAATCTCGATTTCTAATCTATTCAAATAGTCATCTAGTTGCTTGAAGAATCCTGATATGTCAGCATCATCAATTTTGAGCTGTAGCTCAGAAATAACGTCTCTCATATTAATGTCCTCCTAAAAAATTTATTTTTCTATCCACTTCAGCACTACTCAAATAATTATCAATTCTTGAGTTTATATAGTTTTTAATAGGTATAAGACTAATACCTACATTTGATTTTTCTACTATGCTGAGCAAGTTTCTCCATTCTGCAGCTTGAACATCGCCAAAGATGGTTCCACCAGGATATGTGCCTCCTGTGTCTAGCCAATTAATTTGCGTGAACGCTTCCACCTCTTGATTTAAAGACAAAAATAGTAGCATAACATCTCCATAAAGTTCTTTCATTGAGTTTCGGACAATATCAACCACCATATCTATTTTACCCGTATTATTGTAGTTACGCTGACAATAATCCATAAGAAACTTTTTGGCTTTAACTCTACCATTACTATCAACCCTTTTGAAAAAAGAATTACAAAAATGCTCTATACCAAAATAACTACCTTGACACTCAATAAAATCAAATACCTGATTTAGAACTGCTTCAATACCTGATACTTCCCAAACACGACTCCATTTACTAGAATCGCTCCGAAGTTTAGATATTGAAAATAAGTGCTTCACCAAATCTAATAAAAAAGAAGCATCTTTTTTTAGTATTTGTAACATCAATCTCCCATCGTAATCAAAGTGATCTTTTTGCAGAAGATACACCTGTTTTATCAAGTCAAAATCATTACCTAAATCAGTAAAATGTTTTTTAAATAAATCACAAAATACCTGAATTTTTGCTCCATCATTCTTACTTTTTGATACAATCTTTTCTAAAATAACTTGAAGCAAATCGGGTTTAAAAGAGAGGTATTTACCTATATTAGTTAAAGCTAGATAAGTTGATGGCTTGATGTTTTCTATTGTATTTAGCAACAAAGCAAGCCAAGTCTTATTTACTAATTTATCATCCAAATAATCAAAAAAAGCTAATCTCCATTGGTCTTTATTTAGCAAATCAGATTGCTCGATGATATTCCAAAGTTTTTGAGCGTTCTCTTCCGTATTCAAATGACTTTTAAATACAGCATTAAAGTAATGATCAATCCTAACCCCCTTTTGTATCGCTTTTTCTATCATCATACAGCCCAAATCAAAGTTCTTTGTGCAGTTTTCGTCTATGATTATTGCAAAAGACCGAGCATATTCATGGTATTCCTTTTCTGATTTACATAAATGCTCATATTTTTCAAGGAAGGTTTCTACTTCCTCTGGGTTCTGAAAAACAAATGCTCCTCTAATATCCTTCTCTTTTAGCTTCTCATATTCTTTATAATCATCAAACTCATAGTCTGCCTTATCTCTGAATCTATTCCAATCAATCTTTACAAAAACCTCATAAATATCATTAATAAACTGCTGCCTCAAATCAGAAAAAGCCTTATGATATACTTCATTTCTTTCAAACCATCTTATTTGCTCCTGTACATATTTACAGTGTTCAAATAATTTATTGCTAAGGTGTTTCCGAATAATTTGTATAACATACTGAACATCAAACTTCATTATTTTCTTAATCGAGTCGGGTGTAGGTCCACTGTAGTTCTTCAATACCCCAAATGAAGCCTCAGGGTAAGATGTAAATTGTGTATCAACAGCTTGCCATATTTTTTGCCTGAACTCACGAATAAAAGGTGTGTCAGGTATTGGGTAATGGTAAATAGCTATACTATTTTTTCTGCCCTCAACCATTTCAAACCTATAAGAAAGAAACGTTTTGGCAAGTTCGAAGAAAGAGAATACAAATAATAAATCCCCTTTTTTTAATCCATCAAACAATATTTCGAAAAGCTTTTTTTGTCTGACAAAACCGTAATATTGATCTTCACGATTGAAAACTAGTTTCTTCCTTATTTTGTGGATGAGCTCTGGCAAAAGATTTGGCTGTTTTCTAACATACTCAAAAGCTAGTTGTATAACATCCTTTAGATTTCCTGAATGTCCAAAAAACTTTCCTATCAAATCTATTACCTCATTTGTATTGTGGGCAAATTCATTTAACTCATAGTCCACTTTATAAACTGTGGCACTAGGTATAGATAAAATATTTATTGAATTGAAAAGAAAGGTTAAAGTTTCTGTTTGGAGGTAATACCAAAAATAGGATAGAAATTCGAGTTTTTTTTGCTCATTACCCGTAATTGACTGCAAATATATTTTTAGTTCTGGTTTCAATTTACTTGAAACCTTACTAGCTCCAAACATATTGTTCGCAGGGATTACGCAATCACTAAAACGTTTCTGATTATTATCAAAATAACCCTTTAGAAGTATTTGAAACGAGAGTAATTCGTCTTTAATGAAAGCTCTGTAAAAAAAATATATTGCAAGGTTTTGTTCAGGAATTTTGACATAATCGTATGAGATTTCAAGCAATTCCAATCTATCAAGTTGTTCAATGGCATCTATAAACAGCGGGTAATCAATACCAAAGTTGTTCAAGATTGGTAACATTGTTTCACGATCTTTGAATGGCAGGGTATAAAAAAATGCGATCAACCCAAGGCATTTGATATTAAAATCGCTTGAAAAACCTTCCTCATCTTTAATAAATGTTGAAAAGTAGTTTTCAAAAAGCTCTGCGACATCATTTAAAGCCAACATATTCTGTCTTTGTTTAGCCAACAAAGCTGCCATGATGGCTATTCTTGGATTACCATCAGCAATTGTCTGTATTGGCTTGTGATAATCAACGTTGAGTATTTTAAAAGGGGGAGCCTTTACAATATCCGCGATTTGCTCATCTGTAAACTTCTCTAAGTAAATTGTTCTAGGTGAGAAATCCTGACAAGCTCGCTTCATTTTTTCATATGCATAGTCTCGTACTGTAATTAAAATTTTTAATTGCCCTTTTCTGTCAGCTTTATAAAACCCCGCAATTTGACCAAAAGCATCTATTCGATTGGCATCATCCACAAAAAGAATGTAATCTTTTTCAGAGTTGAGGTATTGATAAAGATCATCTAGTAATACATGGCTTTTATATGAAATACAATAAGCTTCAAAGGATTTATGTTCTAATAAAAAATCTTTAGCCCCTTCAAGTACTAGTTTTGTTTTGCCAACACCAGCAGCACCCGTGAGAATAACGAAATCATTATCAATAATAGCTTGTTTTAGTTCTTGCATTTCCGTTTTTCTGTGCAAAAACTGGTTATCCAATGGTGTTGCTATGCCCTTGGAAACTCTATTATACTCAGAAATAAACTTTTGAATGGAAACAATTTGTCCAGTATCTAAAGGTAGTCCTAAATACTGATGCACTAAATTTCGATGATTCAGGTGTAAATCAAGACTCAACGAATCACGTGTGTGAAGGTTTAAATTGATGTTCGTACTGGCAAGTAGTTGTTTTAAACGTTGTACATCTTCTGCTTTTAAATCAAAATTTATACATAGAATTATTTCTTCTATTTGATTCAGGGGAACCCCTGTTTTCGAAACATTTATGCATTTTGCAATGTCATCCTCTAATTTACTTACTCCATCTGTTATGTTTGTTGAATGTTCTACAAATAGAAAGTTGCTGTTTGGAAGTAAAATAAAAGAGTCTGGTGTACCTGGCGTTGTTTTTTGTTTTCCATATTGACTCCCTGTGCGGGATAGTGCAGAATAATTACTATTATTTAAGGCAAGAAAACTGTCACATAGTTCTTGGAAAATGCTTGGGTTAATTGCAGAAAGAGCACTTTGGATTGCCTGTAGCCGACTCATAATATTGTATTTGTGATTAAAGGATTTTCAAAAGCAATACCTTACATTGGTAAGCCCTAAATTATGGAATTTACCTCACAATACAAAACATGCCTTTTCAATATAAAAAAGCTATTTAAGTAGTGTTATCTTCTCCTCCTATGCCGCCTCACATCAAACCCATGAAAATCTAAACGGCACTGATCAGAACAAAACCGATGATTATAACTACGCTTCCGAAATCGTTTTTTACACGTTTCATTGTTACACTCAATTTCGTCGCCTACGGGCAAGGCATCCGTAGCAAAGTCGTAACTACGTTTTTTGTCGTATACGACAGGCGTAGAAGACGTAGTTGTTGAATCCTTTACAATCACAGGAGGTGTTTTTTCTTCTTCTACTACTGGTAAAATACCAAACTGTACGCCTTCATCTTGTACCCGTTTACGGTATACCCAAACGAAGTAATACGACCACACATTGAGTAGCTCCATCAAGGTTACAATGATCATTACAACAAACATAGTCGCTGACGTATACGACACATTTTGCTTGATGATTTGCCCATATTTGTTACGGATGTTTGCTAAACTCTTTTCTTGCGCTAGTGCGAGTCGTTTCTTTTCTGCTTGGGCAAGGCGTAGCTGCGCTGACTCTTGTTTGGTCAAACCCCACCTCCGAAGCTCAGGGTTGATTTGGAGACGTTGCAAACCTTGAATTACTTGATCATTTTGTTTGATTTTTTGGGCATAGACCAAACGAATACTGTCCTGCGCTCTCTGTAGACTTGTTTCTACATCACGTGACTTATCTCCCAACTCGTAAGAGACGTACATGCCACCAATACCTGAAATAAGTATACTACTCATCATTACGACTCCGAGTACTGCCTTATTTGCTATCGATACGTGTTGTTTTTTGGCACGAGCACGAAACACGGTATTGGCTTGTGAAGCTTTGATGACTTCTATGCTTATGAGTAGTAATAATAACCCAAGTGCCACCAATGCTATATTGACTAAAGTAGTCGTAGTAGCCGACCATACATCACCCAAAGAACGTTGCCCCGAAAACGTAGTAGCGAAAAGTAATACGCTTCCTACGCCCAACAAAAATGAGAATGGATGATACATAATATTCCATACTGTAGCTACTTTGTATATCACACGTTTTTGCAAAGCATAGGGGCGATCTTGTAAACGACTGCTTGCATTGCTGTATATTTCACGAAAATCATTCAAGCTTTGGTGTTCAGTATAGCCAACCGACGTATGATCACCTGTTTGGTGTGATTGTATCTGTTTCAGTTTTTCCTGTAAATGGTTGTTTGGGAAGTCCATCAATGAAATGTGTAAAAAAGATGAGTAATATTTTGAGAGGTAAATCAGCACCTGAAAACTGCTCAGGTGCTGAAACTACTCTACTTAGAAAGTAGTCGTTTGTTCAATAGATGTGTCTAACGACTCAAGTAAAGCCAATTGGTACAAATCCATATCCTGTTTGGTCAAGATGGTATCAATTTGCTCTCTGTATGCATCAGCCAAGGCATCTCCGAAAAGATGTATACCAATACCCCCAGTAAATACTGCACTCACATCATCTTGGTGAAACAACACCTCATGGATAGTAATACCATAGCCACTAGCTCCCTTGTTCCAAACACTTGCCGTAACACGAAAGCCCTTGCCTTGCTCGCTTTCCCACGGAATAGATGGGTCAGTAACTTGAATCTGTAACTTCATATCAGATGAGTAATGAGGAAGCTGCACCTTGAGTCGCTCCAATGCATTTGCAGGTAATAAGTTACCGTCAAAACCTTCTACATGGTAACGAGCAACAAATTTTTGCTGCATTGCTTTGTCTTGTAGCAGCTCTTGAGCATAAGACTGTGGATCAACCTGCCAGTCTACATCATAAAAATGATTGATTAGCTCATCGTCTACTACCAACTTATAAAGTCGAGCGTAGGGATCAGCTTTGGGCTCGTAGAAAATACTACACGAAACGTGTCCTGCAAGATGGTGGGGCATACAAAGCCTCATCACAAACTCAGGGGTTGGGTTTGTGGACAATTTTTGATTATTTTGCATTTGAATTATTGTTAGTTCACGCCTCCGAAATTATGGTGCTCCAACACCTTCGGGGGCTTCTTATTAAACCATTAATTGATAATACAATATACAAAAAAAGCCTTAAAGCCCCAAAATAGGGGCAATCTTATTTTTCCCTTTCCGAATAGGTATAACCATACGCTTGTAGCACTTTTTCTATGGCTGGAATATGCTTGATAGGAAGGGGGCGACTGCCTTGCATAAACTTTTTAATGGTGTCATCAGGAACCCCTGTTTTCTTTTCGAGCCCTCGCACACTAATCAGTTCGTGTGATTTGAGAAATGCTTTGATGTGTTCGGCGTTGTTCAAGGTGGTAATGAGTTGGTTATCAAGTGTATTATACAAAAATAATTGCTAAAAATGGCTGCTTGGCTAAAAATAAAGAAAGCAGTCTACCAATAGATAAACTGCTCTCATACTTACCTCTACATACTTCTACCAATACCTGCCATTCTTATAATCATCCATTTTACGTTTGGCTTCTCTCTCTTTGGCAGCCGCTTCTCTATCACGGAAGGCAGCTTCCTTGAGCTTTTGTTCAGCACTTTGGCGAGCCATTGCAGCATCTTGGCTTTCATTAAAGACCGACTGCTTTCGTCTCTCCAAATCAACTTTTTCCTTCTCCCGTTCTATATCACTTTTTTGTTTTTAATGTCAAAAGCCTCTTCTCGTTCCGCCATTTCTCTTTCTTATCGTCCATCTCTTGTTGCTTTTTCTTATGGCTGACGTACATCAAACGATCTCTTAACGACTGAGAATCCAAATCTATATCCTGCTCATTATCTTCTTGTTGGTTTGGGGCATTTGGTTGTTCATTGTCATTACTATGGTCAGTATTTTCATCTAGCATTAGTTCTTCATCATCCATTTCTTGGGATAACTGATTTTCTGGCGATAGTTGTGTATAATCAAGTGTAGGTAACTCTATTTCTTGGGTTATTTCTCGGTCTACTGCTTTGGAAAGGAATGATAAGAGTATCACTATCAACACAATCATTACAACAGGGTTAGTAAACCACGTAAGTACAAACTCATAAGCGCTCATATATACCTCCTTTTTAATATTGTCCTGAAATTGATTTATAGCTATCTCGGTTATTCTTGAGTACTTGGTTGGTTTGCCGAATACTGTCCTCTATATCTCCCTCTGTAATTTGGTTGGGGTCTATGGCAGAAGGAGCTGCCAACCTTAACGCTTCTACCATATATGCCTTCCGTAACCGTAAACCTTCTTTCTCAAACGCAGAATCTTGTGCCGTTTGGATAGCAATGTGATTGGCTCTTCCGAGCAAAAGCTTCAAAAAAACGGGGCTTAACTCAATCAGCACAAAAAGCATATACATCCCTACGTTAAATTCCTTTATGGCAATCCTCTCCTGTTCGTCACTCGTACTAAGCACTTGTTTAAAGGCAATATATCGTGAAATAAATGATTGATCTTGTTCTGGTTTTATGATTTTAAACTGCTCTTCGGCTACTGTTGTCTGGTGAGTATTGTCTAACTGGTGCTTATTAATAGTTTTCTTTAATGCTTGAATACGAGATTGAAGAATTTTTACCTGGTTGTTGTATTGCTTCCACCTTTTGCCCTTGCCTTCAACTCCTGTACTTCGTCCGTTGAGCTTCAAGCCACTATTTTCAGCATCCCGCATACGTTCCATTCTATTTTTCTCACTCTGAAGCTCATGAAGCTGGTTATTAAGTACTTGTTGTTGTGTTCGGTAATCGGCTTTAAGTTTTGCCACACCAGTATATGCTTGTGCCTGTTTTTGCTTATGCATATTATTCATAACTGTCTCAATTTTAGAGTCCTGTAATGCCAACTTGAAGGGAACGGACGTTACACTCACCAAGCACATGACTATAGCTCCACGTATCATTAATGCCTTGCTAGATTGGGCAAGAAACAAACCCTTGTCGAGCATCACAATAATGAAGAAATAGAGAATACAACCTATGGGCACAATAATGTATTGCTTGGTGCTCCCTCCAAATACGCTCATCAAAAAATATCCTACTGAGCAAGTAGATACAAGGGCAGCAAGCAATACTGACATACCGATTAAATCTGGAATGAATCGGTCTTGTGGGGCAAAATGTTTGACTACCTGAGGATCGGTGTTCGCCAGGTAATAAATGAAGTTTTTAAAGGCTCGTTTCATACATCTTAGAGTTTAATGTTGTGATTGACTATTAACACACTCAACGATGTTGATAAGTGGTAGAAACAGACAGGGGAACATTTAATGAAAAATGCCTTTGAATGTTCCTGTAGAAAATTAAAAGACAATCAAAACAAAAAAGTGATGCTATTATTACAAATAGTCATCACTCTTTTTGATAAAGGTAATAGGACGAATTTTGTTGATTCACTTATTACTTGAACTATGGCTTACCAATCGCAATACACACAACTTAAAGACATTATCCAAAGGTTACTAAAACATAGACGAGCTGCCACAATCTTTTCGCAGCAACTATGGCAGTTACAAGGGAAAAGCAAACATACAGCACCACGAAATTTGCATAACAAAATACTAGATGGTACAATTGATTTTACTAAAAGATGGAGTGACTATTTAGAAGATGCTTTGGGCATTGCACAAAAAGTTTTGCACCAGTTTGAGCCCCAAAACATTCACATAACCGATCAGGCAGACTGGATTTACCTGACAATAGCAGAAATTAAGCAATTTATGATAGAAGAAATTCGGCTATCCTTAGAGAGGTTACCGTCACCACACCCCAAAGAAGAACAACGCCATACAGCTCAACTACTTACCCGCTTTCAGCACGAAAAAAAACTTGTAAGAAAAGTACAACCACAACTCACTGCACCGCTAGGTTTTCAAATACCTCATTTTCGTTCCTTACTGGGTAAACAAACAACTATTCAACACAGAAATGCCCTACAAAACTTACGAGTAGCATTTCCTACTGGACACACAGCTACTGCTGCCGTTGTTCTTACACTCAATTCTTTATTCAGGCTTAACTGGATGTTACAATATGATATTACTCATTCAGTTTATCTCCAACGGTCCATGGCAAACGAAAAAATAATCCCACATCTGGTCATTCTAGCTGATTCATTGGCATTAGGTTTATTCAATATTCCCAAACAACGAATATATCAGGTACTAGGCTATTTATGGCAGAATGAGATTACGGTATTGAAAAACACATCAGGGACAAATACAAAGAACGAACAACAAGCATTGTATGGTGATGTATACTATAATCTGTCGTACCCCAACAGTGGGGCAGACTTACTTTTCAATCATTATAAACAACACCAACAAATTAATGCTACCATTCAGCCACAACATTCCAGTTATGAAAAAGCCCTGGATGTATTGAGTAGTGACCCTTACAATTTTATCATTACAAATGACACTCAAGCCCGACTTTATGAAGCACTGCCTAGTATTCAACGAATCCCAGCATTGTCTTACTTCACAGACAATTTGATCTTGTTTAACGACAACTATTTTGCTCGATTCAAAAGTAGAAAAAGTGATGTTCTTCGAGAGCTTAAATCGTTGATTTATTATGTGTTGTACCGTTTGCAGTGGATGGATGAGCAAAGTTTAGAACGTTTGGTAAGTCAAATGATGGCAGACCAAACGTTCTTGTTTCACTACCTGATTTCGAAAAGTATCAAACTACAAAACTAAGTTGGTTAGCAGATTAGCGTGAAATTACCAAACGTATGGGGTAGCGTTTACCATTCACTAAAACCTCTACTATATATATCCCCACTGCCAGCTTGGTAATGTTTATGTGATATTCAAAAGGAGGCAAGGCTTTTAACGCTCTTGCCTCTATTTTTTCACCTCCCAGCGAGTGTATAGCGAGTGAAAGTTGGTCACTGGCACCTATTCCCTCTATCCTCAATTTGGTAGAAGTATTGGCAGGGTTAGGGTACAGGAAAATGGTTACATTATTTACATAATCAAACAGGACTGCCCTGGTGGGTGAATAGGTACTACTTCCATCCAAATCTACCAGTTTCAAGCGGTAGTAATTGGTACCTGCCACAGGAGCAGCATGCAGGTATTCATACAACACCTTTTGATCAGAGTTTTGGGCTGCTTTCCTTTTGCCCAGTAGTGTAAAATGGGTAACATCTGTAGAATGCTCTACCTCAAAGTGTTTGCTGTTTTGCTCACTAATGGTTGTCCAACGAAGTAAGGCTTGTCTAAGGTTTACTTTGCTTTTTTCAGCAGTAAACTCTAATAAGTTTACAGGCAACGGATTAACCGTATTTTCTGAAATGATGCGTTTGGTACGTTCTCCATTGCTACCATACTCATAGATGATGGTATGATTGGCATATTTCTCTGCTGTGATACGGTTGTTGGCATCTCGCGTTACATCTTGTGCAAAAACGGTGTTGCATAAAATTGCTAATAGAATTATGATTACTTTAAGTTTTATTTTCATGTATGATTTATTACTTGTGTTCTACATAATCTCTAAATTCCCAAAGGCCAATTCTATCTATTTTTTTACCTATTTCATCCCAACTATCTTCTTCAATGCTGTCTATGTATTCGGTTATTGTGTTTATTATTTTGTCTAAATTATACTCAAATACTATTAAGTAGTGTTCTCCAAATATAATATCGCCAGTATTTTGTGTTTTTTCAAGCCAACGAGGTGTACATACTGTCATGCAAAAACTTTCAAAACCAGTATCAGAACCCTGTTCACCGACAAAAACTTGTAACGCAAAACAAAACTCATTCTCAATACTTGGTTTATAAGTTGTTAAATCTATATCGGGACTATGATAATCTATAATTTTAGCCTTCATTTTAATCAAATATTATTTCTAAATGACCATTGTGGGTCCATTTCTTACGGGGAATATCTCTCCGTTCAAAGTTTGCTTGATAATTACCTAAACGTTTTTGTTGAGGATATCTAAATTGCCTTAACTTATTCTTACTTATTAAAATTGTTCCACCCTTATCACCAACTTTTGTAGTGTAACCTTTTCCTACCCATTCCTTTCCCAATCTAATAGCTTCATCAGAATTACTTGTTCCTAGATCAAAATTACCCCTCCCTTTTGCCGCCTGCTCTAAGATCTTTGCACTCCTTCTTCTAAAATAATTCCTAACCGCATTAAGTGTATTTCTTCCAAATTTCCTTAATACTGCTTTTGCTCCAACTATCGCATAATTAGCTCCTACAACTGCAATGACCTTGGCTCCTATCACTATTGCTCCAACACCATCAACCACTGGTAAATAAACCAGCTCTCCTTGTAATTCATCTGGAAAGTCAGGTAATGAACCTTTCAGATTATAGTGGGATATAATATCCTGCGCTTTTTGGGTGTTATTTTTGCTTTGGGCTTTGGCAGATTTTCGTGATAAGCTATTTTTGCCTCTTGCTATCTTTTTCGCTTTTAACCCATCCACATCCACAAAAGTCAAAGGATCATTAAATCCATAATGATAGCGATTCAGCGACTGGGTATTGGTAATACTGGCAGGATAAGAATCTTTGCTAATGAATGCCCCACTGCTGGCATCATAGAATCGAGCACGGATATGATAGAACCCTTTAGATTCTTCCATCACCCCAAACTTACCCAAATAGGTAAAAGGTTGAGGGCTTGAACCTACGTGTTTTGCATGGTCTCCAAACAGATCATAGGCATATTTATCTGTTAGTAATCCTGCCTCATTTGTCAACCCCAAGGTGTGTCCATTGAACGAGTAAGCATAAAAAGATGCCTTGTTGTTTTCGTCCAGTCTCCAACCCAGAGCGTTTGGGGTGTAGATGTAATTGGCTTTGGTATTTCCAGCATTGTCTTGTTCTTGCAGTACTTGCGGCAAACCACTGTTCAAGTCAAGCAAATAACGGGTTTGATTACCTGTTTTCTCTTTTTTTATCCTGTTGCCAAAGGCATCAAAATAATTGTTGGTTGTTATGCCATCCTTCGTGTAGTTGGTAAGCAAATCTGTTTCTCCCCAAGTGAAACTTTCGGTGGTTGCACTAGCAGTAGCAGTTCTTGCTCCCCGTTTATTGTGTGTGTATGTTTTGCTTCCTGCCTGATTGAGCCTCCCATCATCGCCTCTAGTATAAGCCTCTATTGTAGGACTCAATGTTAGTTGTTCAGGAAGGATTGATTGGTCTTTGACAATGCGATTGTTCTTGTCATAGATTAGTAGATGTTGGTTAATAATAGCTCCGTTTGCCTCCCGATTCGCATAACTTGTAATGCGTTGTAGATCGTCATAAGTAATTTTTATAGATGAGCCATTGGAGTTATAAACAGAGTCTAACTGGTAATTGTCATTGTAAAACCTTTTGGCATAATTACCCAACCAGTCGGCGGTTTGGGTGGAAAGGTTGAGTTCATTGTAAATGGTAGTTACTGTATGGGGCAAGGCAAGTGATCCGCCAGGATAAGTTATTGATGTTCGGTTATAGACCTTGTCGTAGGTGTACTCAATGTCTTGACCAAATACGTCATTTATTTGGGTGACATTGCCTACCTGATCATAGGTGAAACTGGTGGTGCCTTGACTATTAGTGGCACTGGTGAGCCATCCATTAGCATCCCAGACAAAGCTCTCATTCTTGCCATTAGAATAAACAACATTGGTAGCCTGGTAATTATCATTTCGGGTAATTGTAGCTGTAATGCCATCTTCATCAGTATAAGAAGAAAGAAAACCTTCTTTATCATAGACAAATGATCGCTTGTAAGGAATACTTCCTGGATATGTTATCAGTTGGGGCAGGTTCTGGGTATTATAAGTAATTTGGGTATTCTTACCGTTGGCATCATTGATATTGGTGATGTTTCCCAAGTTATTTCTGGTATAAGTCACCATACCGTTCATAGGGTCAGTTACTGTAGCAAGCCAACCCATTACATCATAGGTAAAAGTGGTTGTTTGCCCTTTCGCATTTTTGACAGCAGTTACTTGTCCTAATGTATTATAGCTCAAAGAATCGGTATGCCCAAATTCATTGGTAACAGTAAGTAACTGCCGTAGCTTATTATACGTGAAAGCGTTCCCTTTTCCCCGTGTATCTTTTGCCCAGGTCCTGTTTCCAACACCATCATAACCAAAGGTTTGAACCACTACTCCCAGATGATTAGTGATACCAATTAAGCGGTTCAACTCATCGTATCCATAGGTAATATGATGGCCCTCTGCATCAGTAATTTTTGTTAAACGCCCCAAATTATCATAACTAAACAAGGTTTCATTAGCATTGGCATCAATAATTTTCGTCAACAAGTTTCTTTTATCATATTCAAAAAAAGTAGCGTTCCTGTTCTTATCCTTTTGCTCAGTTAAATAACCATTCTCATTAAATACCCGCTGAATTGTTTGGTTGAGAGGGTCTGTAATTTTAGTTACATTATCATAGTTATCTGTTTCTATAAGGGTAGTTTTACCATTTCTATCCCGCACAGAAATGATTTTACCTGCATTATCGTACTGCATCACATAACTTCCCGTAGGGGTGTCTAGTTCTTGCATGTCGCCATAGCTATTGTAGAGAAAAGAATAGGTTTGATGATTTTGGTTGGTAATGAAAGAAGGTAAGCCATTCCCAAAGTAGCCTATCTTAATATTACTATTGTTAGGGAAGTCAATTTGGGTTGGTTTATTGTTACTATTGTAAGTAATGTTTACCGAGTGACTCAAAGAATTGGTGACGGAGACGGGATAATTGGCACTATTATACGCAATGCTTGTAGAGCTGCCCAAAGCATTTATCACCTGGGTGATATTACCCTTTGCATCATAAGCAAACTGGGTACTATCGTTATTTTCATCACTGATTATTTTAGGACGGTACGAGAAGCCATCGTAGGCAATTGCTCTACTTTTACCCAAGTGGTTCTCTATCCTCGTTAGACGATAATAAGCATCGTGATAGTAGATAGTTTTGTACCCCAAAGGATTGGTAAAAGTAGTTGCATTCTCCACAGGGTTATCGTAAGCGATAGTAGACGTTTTATTATACGCATCTAATTGTGCTACTACCTGACCATCACTATTGTATGTATTAAATACTGCGGTGTTCCCTCTGGCATCCTTGATAGTCACCAATTGTGCATTGGTATCATAGTAGTAGCGTACATGACCTCCACGTACATTGGTAGCTTGTGTCAAATAATCACTGCTATTGTATTGGTAAAAAGTGCTTCGTCCAGCATTGTCTTTTACCTGAATGATTCTATCAAGTACGTCATACACCAAGGTTAAATTTCGCCCTTGTGGAAAGATGATATTTTCAAGCCGATTAGTTCCATTACTTGCTGTGCCATAGCCAAAGTAAAAGGCATTGCCTGAAGGAAACTTGATCTCCAATAAATCGCCGAGGTGATTAAACTTATAGGTAGTTCCATCTTTCTTTTTCAGGTAATAGACAAAACTTTGAACATAGAGTGTATCTGTACTGAATAATGGTCTGGCTTGTGAACCTCCACTACCATCAGGAACAAAATACATTTCGTTTCCATCACTTTCATGCAGTGTCCAAAGATCACTTTCAATCTCAAGATAAATATTGAAGCTGTGAGTCCATTTATGCCCAAATCCGCTCTTATAATCAGCCCTTGATTTATAGGTGCGTTGAAAAGGGATTGCACCTTCTATGGTATTTATCAAAAAATCGTTATGTCCCCAAAGAAACTCCCCGGTCAGCATATTGATTGGATCACCATTAACATCAGTAGGCAAACTGGTAGTATATACTTTACCTTTCACCCGTACATCTTGGTTGGTGATGGTTGTTAAATTGGCACATGCTCCATACGCATCAGGGTCTCGATATTTTACCAACACGTTGTAATCACCTGCGTTGGAAATAATAGGCTTGTTGTCTGATTGTAGCGTTACTTCTTCTCCTGGCTTTAAAGTAATGGTTTTTCTATCCAAGTCATCTATAAAAACGCCATTTCCCTGATGCCAGGAAAGATATAAAGTTCCAGAAAAATCTTCTGTACCATTATTCTTAATGGTAGCATGGATGTTTTTTCGATGGGCTTTAATCAGGGGGGTATTGGTTTGCAAGCCAACTTCAAAGGAATAGTTAGAGCAACGGTAGCCACCATCAATACGAGCACTGGATATGCCACAATCATTCACAGCAAACACTTCATAACCATACAAAGTATTGGCTGATGCCTGTGGAGTATAATCATTAATTTCTGTTACATTTTCTCCTACATCACCAATCAAATTACCGTTACGCAATACAATATATCGAGTTGCTCCAAATGATTTACTCCAAGTAATTTTAATGAGGTTGTTATAGGTACCATCAGATGCTATAACACTGGCAGGTGCACTTGGAATACTTGCTTTATACCCACTATCGCTACCAAAGTTACTGGTACCTGACCCATTGCGAGCCCTTACTCTGAATGTTGCAACCGATGTTGAAGCCCCGTAATCATCATAGCTAGTGGCAGTAGTCTTGCCTAGATAAACACTTCCACGATAAACCAAGTATTCTTCAGCTCCACTGGCAGCATCCCAGGTTATTCTTACTTTATCACAATGATTACCATCACTTGCTTGAATATTTGTGGGAACAGGGGGCTTAGGTATTTTCGTAACCTCGAAATCTGCAATTATATGGCGATTGAAAGCACTGTTTGCAGAGTTTACACCGTCTGCTCCTACACAACGTTCACCATTATCACAAGCATAACCTACTGGCTCAATAACCAATGCATAATTGATAGTATTGCCTGTAGCAGGTAAATGATTTGCTGGAATATCAAATGAGATGTTGGAAAATCTACAGTTGTAGCTAAGATTAGCTATTTGTTGAGAGGGTACTACGTCCTTTCTGAGCAAAACAACCTTAATCTTGCACCTATTCCCCATGCCAGATGAAGGGGCAAGGGTTACCTTCACATCGCTGCCAACATTTTCCATTTGTGCCCTCCACCAACGAGTACCTGTGGTGGGCACAGTTTGCGAATAGATGTATACCCCATCTGAGTAATTAATACTTGTAGGGCTATTCTTAATTTCAAAGCTTTGCCCCCAAACCAGAGATTGGAGCGATAGCAAAAAGAATAAAGCTAAAAATGTGGGTAGTGTAATATTTTTCATAAACAAGAACTATTTGATTGAATGAGAGCATTTATACCCTAGTCAATTATTGGCTCTTGTTTTTGTAGATTTTTGCGCTTTTTTTTGAAAAAAAAGTACACAATCAACGTTTCACTGATGTTTGTGTACCTCCTGTGGTTTTCGTTAAATAATTTACTCAGTTATTTCGTAAAACTTAATGCTGCTACTATCAATGAACGAGTTTGCTCATATATCAAAAGGGGCACCATCTCCCCAAGCTTCATCTTTATAAAGAAAGCTATCTCATCGAATAGTCATGATATGGTATTCATTTTTATCACAATTACTTTCAATACTTTTTATTCCAGTATCTTGATTAATAAACTCATTGAGGTGTAAGGAATGATAATTGTTGTCACAAGGTAAGAAATCATTGTTTGTTGAGTCTAATTTTTGAATGGTCACTAATGGTTCACGGTCTCTCAACCACGAAGAAAAAATTTTGATCACTTTTTTATCATTATCATAGATGACTGAATGTTTGTTTTGTTCTCTTCAAACAACTTTCACTGGTTGATGTAGTGAAAACTCTAATCATCGCTTAGGTACTGCGTATGTCGTGTATTCAAAGTGAGCGTTTTCTGATATGCCTTGTTCAAATTGTTCATCAGTAAGAGGTTGTGCCATAAACATTGTTTCTGTTTTAATTACTTCAATTGGTTCTTTCTCATTCAATAGTTTCACAATAAAATATCACATGAATAAACTTATTATCATCACGATAATTAATCATACTTTCTTCATAGATGAAATTTAAATAATAAAAAGGAATAGGCATAATATATATGCCTATTCATAATGTATTGTAAAGGCTAATTACCACAAAAACAGTACATTATAAACTTTTGGTGAAGGGTAGTGACCTGCCATTTTATCTAAGAATGTAGAAAAACTTTCTGCTTTAATCTGATTGTTAAAATGAGGCTTTACATCATCAAGAGGGTCGGTATAGTATATAGTAGAGCCTCTACCTCCACGTTTCCAATCAATAGACCATATAATATAATAATGCCCAATTCGCTTTCCATTACTTTGAAATGTAGACCCAATTGCAATAAATGGTGTTTGTTTCGTTTCTATATGATTAAGCATGTTTTTTACCATAGAAAAGCGACCACTTTCATTATTAGAGCACGAGACACGGTTCTTAGATACGTTTGTGTAATCCCAAGTTTGGGCAAACCACTCCAAGTCTGTAATATAAGCACCACAAAAAGGGTCCGGTGAAGAATGGCATTTTTCTTTACATTTATCTTTTACTCTTGATATTTTATTTTGAGTTACTTCATAATCCCTGCCTTTGGCTCTTGCAATGGCTCCAGTTGTTAAGACATACGAGGCCCAAGAGCATTCATTATATCCCTGCCGTAGATGTACATAAGCATCTTTATAAACAGGGTTTACCCGATAAAATTTACTCGGTATATTGTTAGAGGTTTGTGCATCAAGTACACTACTTTTTAACTGATGGTTGATGTTTTGTAGGTTTGATTTGGTTGGCTTTACTACTTCAGTATTAGAACAACTCTCTAAAGTGAGTAGAACAACAGCCAATAACCCCATTTTCAAAAATAATTTCATTTGTTAAGATATTTTGTAGTTAAAATAGATGATTTCATGATTGGTTTCTCCTACAGTTTTCCTTCTGGAGATGCCACACTCATCTAATCAGTGTGTTATCCAAACATACATTTAGGTTTCGTTTTTTACCATAGGTACAGGTTGAGTTATGAAGTCTCACCATTGTTTTCATGTACCTATCAAAACCAAGCTTCCATTTTTGTAAATTTTTGACAAAAAAGTCAAAAAAATTAGTGTAGTAAATAAAAAAAACAGGCAAACCATTGATACACAATAGCTTGCCTGATAATCATTAGATCGCAAGAGTAAACCTATACTCAATCAAAAACTTGCTGCGTAAGCCTAAAAGCAGCCCAGTAGTAAGGCGGATAGGTGGCATACGTTTGTCCTTTGGATTTGATTTTATTGTGTAGCAAATACCGCTTGGCAAGACTAAGTGCTTCGGCTTCCTTGTGGCCTTGGGACAGGTATTCATAAAACTTGATCATCAGTTCGGCGGTGGCTTCGTCGTGAACTGCCCATTGGGTATGAACCACTTTGGGTACTCCCATTTGAAGAAATGCCCTATGCAAAGACAACATGCCTTCAACTCCAATATCTAGCCCTACTCCTGTTTCGCAAGCACTCAACACTACCAGATTAGCAGTAGCCTTTCGCATTCCCGCAATATCGCCATAGTAGGAAATACCATCCAAAGAATCTATTTTGGAAGATTCTGGGTACAAGAATAACTTACTCAACTCAAAACTTAACGTAGAAGAAACCGCATGGGTAGCCAAGTGAACAATTCGTGTTGGTTGGTGGAGGCTGGTTTTCAATCTGCTTTCGGTAGCACGTGCCCCTTTCCAGGTTTTTATTCTTTTTGCCCCATATTTTCTCGCTAATACTTCCTGGCACTTTTGTATTTCTCGTTCGGTGTGAGGCAGGCTATCCAGACTTGCTACTTTGCTAAAGTGGCGTAGTTTACGAATCTTTTGCATCTGCCCTCGATTGGATGCCGCTTTTTGTGACTTGCCAAAGTGTATGGGTGCCAGAAACTGAGCAACCAAGTCACTCTTTTGCCTTTGAGATGTCTTGTTTTGTTGAGGCTGAAGATAGGATAAAGAAGGTGCGTATGCAATGGTGTAACGATTGATCAAAGAATATTGCTTGATGTTGGCTTGTGCTTTTTGAGTGGTATCATAAGCCTGTAATAACGCTTCAAAAGGAATCGCCTCATACTGACTTTGTGAGGGTAAGATTATGAGTGACGTAATATTTTGGGGAAGCATTTTTGCTACTGGCTTAAAAATCAATTGGTAAAGTTGATGACTCGTTTTTGCCCAATTTCTCGTCATTCGCTCTCGTCCTTTTTGGGTATTTGTGAGGCTGTTGTTGAATGCATTAAATTTTTTTCTTAGCTCTTTGTCGTGCTCCCTTATGTATTCAAACCCAGGCGTGAGGTTTTTGAAGGTTAAGGTGTTTTTAGTAGTCACAAATACTAAATGAAGGTTTGAGGTATACGAAACCAGTGCCTGATGAGGGAGCAACTGTTGTTGAATTTTAGTAAGTGATAGATGAGTCGTTTGGCTAATTAACCGACGATATGCGGGATAGTTTTGCCTAAGGTATTCTTCATGGTCAGCAAGTAAGGTGCGATATTTACTGACACTATCCATTGCCTGTAATCTTTCCAACGTGCCTGGTGTGGATAGAGCTACTTGGCGTGCCTGAAAGACAGCTTGTTGCTGTAAAAACACTGCTTTTTTTTGATTCTCAACGGGTAGAAGCGCTTTCCTTCTGAGCACTTTACTATAGATATTTTTCCAAAGTGCTTCTTTTTTACGTTTTTCAATGACTCTCAGCACACGCTCACCCATTTGTTGTAGCGTGTCTTTAGGTAAAATCTGTTGATATTGCTGAAAAGCACGAGTTCTTATGTTAAGGTAGGAAGATATGTTTTGGCTTAAAAGCAATTGATCCCTTTCAAGTACAGTGTTTACAGAGATTTTTTCCAATAATTTTTCAAGCATTTCAAGGCTTTGCCAGGCCAAATCCAAGTATTTTCGACGAGTTTGTGGTGACTTTGCATAGTGCTTTACTAAATAATCTGCTTTGCTGCATAAAATAGAGAGAATAAGATCATCCACATTTTCCTGTAATGCCAGTTTAACGAGGTTGGGTGGTGCAAAAATATCTGTAGAATAAACTCCAGGCATAACATGTACTAATGCCTTTTGGTACAAGCTGATACCATGAGCAAAGTTTGGGCGAATTGTACGCCCCTGCACAAGTCCTGCATACCAACTAAAATATGCCAATGGAAACCTGCTATTCACCGCATTTGTTTCCAAAATATTCACTCCTTTCAGGATAGACTGAAAAGCACTATCAATAAGTGGGTTGCAAGCTTTGTTGATTAACGAAAGATTACCCCCAAAAGCAGATACTTTACGAAGCGAGTCATGTACCTCTGCATGACGCATTTGCCAACCACTTCCAATATTTCCCCACATGATGCCAACTTTAGGGTGAGTAGGTGTCAATGCTTTCTTATATAACTCTAAGGCTCTTTTATAGATTTTGATCCCTTTTGTACGGCTGAATTTATGCTTTTTTTGATCCCCCTTAGTAAGCAGCCGGGCCATATTAGCATAACAAAGTCCCTGGATATGGTGCATCAATGCATCTAAATAGATAGAATAGTGATTCTGAAGCAGTTGTGCCGCTTTTTTGATACGTTCCAGTGCTTCTATGTACCGTTGCTTTTTAGAAAATATATAGGCTACCCGCAAATATGCCCGAATTACTTCTTTGGGTTTAGTTGTGCTGAAATGCTTTTGTCGTAAAGCCAATGAACGATTGGCACACCATAATGCTTTGTCTAGACGTCTTCTGGTTTGTCTTTGATAAAGTAATGCCTGATACTCCAGTACTCTACCCAAAAGCAACGGGTAGGCTACTGTACTACTTTCAAGTTCTTGGAGTAATTCACGGGCTTTTCTGTATTGACTACTTTTTATCCAACAAAAGGTTTTTTCCACTTGGCAAAAGAGTTTGGAAAAAGGTTGCTTATTTTGCTCGAAGTTTTTGAAAGCTTGTTGGTAATGCGGAATGGCTTGGATAAACAAGCCTTTTGTGACTAGCTGTTGCGCTTCCCTAAAAGAAAAGTTGCTGGTGAGTCTTGCATCTTGGTAATGGTACTGACCATAGGTAGTGAAAGAAAATACTACGCATAGATAACACAGAAGTAGGAGTTTCTTCATAGCTTATAAGATAAAATAGTATAGTGAATCAGGAAATTTTAGTCAAATGTAAAAAAAGTAGGGCAAAACTTACAAAAACAGCCAGGTTGCTTTGATAAGGAGATAGTACAAGCTTGAACTGAACTAACCGATTCTATGCCACAAAACCCTAAGGAAATATTTTGGCTCACGACTGATGTAGTCGATAACGATCTGCTTATGGCCTCCACTTGGACACAAGGATGGGACGCTTTAGTTGCATTTGTAGCCGAGTGTAATCAACCTCAATGCATGAACTGTAAAGTCTACTTTTCTGTGTTGGAGCAAGAGCAGAAATTAGACATAATGATGCGTAAAAAAGCTCTAGAGATTGAAAAAATATATAAATGCTATCCAATATTGCAGGCAGATAATTATTATGGGGATTGGAAGGGGGAATACCGTTGTCCACCACCTAAGAAAAATGGTAAACCTCGTACACCAGGTATCACGACTATAGCAGATAAAGCCAAGACAGTGGAACAACTCATTATTTTGCTCAAAGATTTTGCGAAGAAAAGAGCAGCTAACCTGAGAAAAAAGTTTAAGGTGTATTACTATAAGGAAATGTATAACTCACTTGACGTGGCACAGGAAAGAGCCGATATAGACATTGAATATAACTTAGACAAAGAAATACTCATGGAACAATTTCTTCAAAGCAGCATGGCAATAGATAAACAAGCTGTTTTTGCTCATTTGGTAAGAGTAAATCCAATGAGGTTACTCAAATACCCCGAATTATTAGCTGAGGTAAGTAAAAGACCTGTGAATAAAGATACAATAGCAAGCTTGCGGATGCTCATTCAAAATACTCCTGAGGATGATATACGGGGTGGGCAATTTATTAAAGCTATCAATGGCTTATTTGGCTTAAGAAAAGATGACATTAATAATTGGTATCGCAAGGACAAATTTGAGAAGCACAGGAATACTTGGTACAAAAAAATTAAAGACTGGCTTTACTCAAGATAGCCGTGACTATGTAAAACGATCAACTACGTAACTTAAAATTTATATGAAAAACAATCTATATAACCTTCGTTCTTCACAAAAACTAATCAAAGACCTTAACCAAGCAGAAATTCACGTCTTGGGCAAACAACTCTATGAAAGTATTCCTGAAGAAGGTGCATCTGATATAACTATCCGTTTTTTGGCAGAATGCTTTGTATACCAAAAAGAACACCACCTGCCCAAACCACTACTGCAATACCTTAAAGACAACCCTGCTGAATTTGAAAGAGTAATTGCCTGCACCCAAGCACTGGGCAATCCTCAAAGTACTACCCTGCAAATACCTACGTATGCCCGAATAGCCGCAGTAGTTCTTTTTGCTGTTGGGTTATTCTTTTTGTGGCAGTTATATTTCAAGGGCACTAGCAACAAATCTCCACAAAACACCATTACTCATAAAAAAGTAGATTCTACACAAACAGATACTTTGAAAAAGCCATTGATAACCAATGAGCAAAAAGAAAAATACCATACTGATTCGGCAAAGCTTATGCCCTCAAACCCTCATGTAGCTCAAAAGGAGATTGTGTCCAAGAGCCAAAAAGAACAATCAGCCATATTTGATAAATACATTGCCATGAAATCTAGGTTTGAGGATATTGGGGTACGTTTGCAATACAATGGTAAGGCAGTAAGAAGCAAGAGTGCTAACAGTAAAAAAAGGATTATACCTGTTACCATACAAGCGCCTAGTATGGTTAGCTGGCATCCTGTAAAAGAGCCTGTTCAGTTTACGGTCAAAGCAGCTACTCTGCTGCCTGACACCGCCCAAATGTTCATCCAGATAGAAAACTATGAACGAGAACCAGTAAAACTCATTCCCCTAAAAAAAGTAGCCCCTCAACAATGGCAATGTACCTGGCTCACTACCCAACTAGGGCTATACTACTGGCAATTTAAACGCTACAAAACGCATGACCCTCAACCTACGGGAAAAATTTATGTGGGAGATAAAGCCTTGATTAAGAGGTTGTATGTGAGGTTTCCTGGGTTGGGGGGTAGTTAAGTCGCTAATGAATGTTTAAATATCTTGCTAATATTTAAACATATTATTATAAACTCCCATAAATCCTTGAATGTTTAGTTATAATGTAAATTATATTAAGTATATTAATTGCAATTATAACAATAATTTCATCATTTATGGGAATCATTCGACCAGAAGTAAGAAATAAGCATTTAAAAGATTTTCCACAACATGAAGAGTTACTAACACCATTTTTGAAAAGTTTTTTTGTAACAAGAGGTGCTAAGAGACAATTTTTTCGAAAGCAATCCAAAACAGAATTATTTGAGTTTTTTTTAAGTCCTGAAGAAAATACAAAAGAAAAGTTTGGGTTTAATTTAGAATTACTCCTAATCTATTCACCACATAATGAAATGGCAGCTAGAACTATTCAGGCTGTGGAGGAAGTTTATGAAGGATACCCTGCCAAAGGAAGGGTTGAGACACTTGTATACATATTAATTTCAGAGAGTACAGATGTACACAAGTGGCTTAAAAATTACAGCTCAAGCCAAAGATCACGTGAGCCAAGAATAATAATTGCTTTTTCAGCTAGTGAACTAAGACAAAACGCTAGAATTTCTAATTATATAAATAACAAAATAAGTGAACAATTTTACCAGAGAGACTTATTCGACTTTTCCCTCCCCCTAAAAGAAGATGCCTATTTTTTTGGACGGGAAAGATTACTTACAACCTATTATGATGCGGTTAAAAAGTCCGAAAACAGAGGGTTATTTGGTTTAAGAAAAACAGGTAAGACTTCCTTCTTGTATAAACTTAAAAGGACTGTTGAATTTGAGAAAAAGGGAGTGATTTTATTTTTCGATTGCAAAAACCCCTCAATAAAAAAATTAAGGTGGAACGAATTTTTAGGCGAGATTTGTAACACTATATCTGACAGAACTGGAATAAAAATCGCTGCTAAATCTAAGAAATACACAGAAAAGAAAATTGCAACTACATTTAGCAACCTTATAAAAAAAGTTGCCGAATTAGAAGATAACAACAGGGTAGCGCTAATCTTCGATGAAATAGAGTATATATCTTTTCTGAATGAAAAAGAAGAGCATTGGATTGATGATTACATCGATTTCTGGCAAACGATATGGTCTTGTCAAAGTGAGCACAGAAACTTAGTTTTTTTTATAGCGGGCCTAAACCCAAATGTATTAGACACAAATAGAGTTAAAGGAGTCCAAAACCCATTATTTGGGATAGTATCGCCTGATTATCTGACAGGTTTTACAAAATCAGAAATGAAACTCATGGTTTCATCATTAGGCAAAAAGATAGGATTGGATTTTACAGATACAGCCTTAAATTATTTATATACTCAATATGGTGGACATCCTCACCTCACAAGAAAATCATGTAGTTGGATTAATAAAGATTATACAGATCAAGCTATCCATAAGCCCATTACAATATCTGACAACGATTTAATAAAGAGTCAAGAACGAAGAGATTTAGACCTATCTTATTACAGTGGTCATGTTGTTGCGGAACTTTCAGATTTTTACCCAGATGAATACACTATGTTAGAAATGCTTTCTAGTGGAGAAATTAGAGATTTTATAGAATTTTCAACAGAACCAGAATTTACCAAGCACTTAATGGGTTATGGTCTTTTGAAATATGACTCTCACAATATGCCTAAGATAACAATCCCAGTGGTTGAAAAACATATAGGCCTAGAGTTAGCAAAAAAAGAAGGCCGAAAAACGATTTTGCGTGTAATAACACCTGATCAGCGTGAGCTATGGCTACCTAAACGAATAGATTATATAATTAAAGATTTTCAGTTGCTGGTAGATTTAATAGATAATGCAGGACAACCTTCTCTATTTGGGAAATTCTCATTTCCTGAAAGTAGCAAATTCTCGAGGGTTGAAGTTTGTGATACTGAATTAAAGTTTGAGAACTTTATAAACACTTGTTTTCAATGCTTTGTTGAAAGTATTGAAGTTTATGGAAAACCTGATAAAAAATACTACAGGGATACAATAACTCCACAATATCCAAGTCTAGTGCATGCACTTGAAAGAATTAGGGTTTACAGGCATAATTACCATCATCTAAAATTATCTATGCCCATAACCAAAGATAAATTAGTAGATTATTTAAAGGCCGATCTGGAAAGTCAGAAGCCAAGCCAAGTAAAAGATTTACACTTTGTATTACAACAGTGCGTTTTAGATAACTTATTAGCAGGTTTACAAGTTGAAATTAATAGATTAACATAATCTTAAACATTGACATCTGAGGTGATTTTAAAACTTATCTGCTAAATGATATTGTTTGAATATTTTGGAGAGTACAGCTTGAACTTACTCTCCAAACTTAACTATCAAAAGTCAATCTTTCCTACCTGAAAGAATAGAAAATCTCCCCTCTCAATACACCCCCACTTCCTCCCCCAACAAATTCACCCATCCCTTGTCAAAAGGCTGCTCCAATACACTTTGCAGTGTTTTGGTCAAAAAGAACTCTTTGACGTTAGTAAACTCGCTTTCCTGATTGGCTCGTTTGATCACTGCTTTTTGCAAACCTTCATGCTCAAAAACACAGAGCACCCGATGGGCATAGGGCAACCCATACTGCTCACTCACGCTTCCAATCTCAATGGCTTCTACGTGTTTTTTGAGTTGTTTCAGGGTGCGGAGCGTATCTTTACCGTCATACATTTCTAAGCAATACAGCTCTTGTGCACCATCAGGTAGTAAAATCATTAATACCCCATCGGCAATGAGGTATTGTTTGTTTTTAAGGTTGATCTTGGTTTTAGCACGCATATTTTTATCTATTCGGTTGTTGCCTACCTTATCAAAATAGCGATCAAAAAACAGTACTTCTATCCCACTTTCCTTTGCCCAATTACTTGCCCTGATATGGCAGTCGATGGTATATTTTCGGTGGAAGTAGTCTTGATAAAACAACGAATTGTTGTTAGTAGGTAGTCGTATATCTTCTGGGGAGTAACCCAACTCTTCAATCAACAACTGTTTGCCTTTTTTGGTCAAAAAATGAATGCTTTCTAACCTCCCAATTTTGGGGATCGAGCCAAAATTTTCGCTGTCCATTAGTGGTTTGGGCAAGCCCCGCAAAAACCGAATTTGGGTATTAATGTTTTTTTCGTGAGTCATCACCTCCAGGGTCACCATTTGCGAACTGGTCAGAAACTTGTAAATCGCCAGTGATTCCAAAATCTTGGTTTGCGATACTGTCAGAGCCTTGTAGTAATTACTTTTCGTCTTCTTTATTTTGATGTTGTTCATTGCTGTTAGTTTTTTGATTTTCGGAATGAGTATTTAGGGGCTGGATTAGGATCATTGCCTTCACCATTTGTTGTTTTCTTTCTTAACGAATACTTGGGTAGAGGAGGTTGTTCTTGGCTATTTGTAGGGGTTTCAGAACTATTTGCAGCTTCTGTTGTCGCATCCTCTTTTTTCAATAATACCTTGGTACGATAATACCCTTGGTCAAGCAAGTATTGTTTCAAGCCCATTTGATCAGCGTGTGACAATGAAAATTTGGCTTCATTGGTAGCCAAAAAACTGGGTGAACGAAACACAAATGCAGGAGAGTCATCCACCTTAGCACAGAAATGATATTTACGCATGTCTTGTAATATGTCTAAGGAGGTTTGCATTTCTTGCGCCATCACTTTTAAGGTTTTAGGAGAGTTACTTCCTGCTATTTTTACTTTGGTATTAGAAAAAATAGCATCTTTTAAACGGCTATCTTCAATTTGGGCTAAGTTCTGATTGGCCATCAACAAGAACACCTTATACTTTCGGGCTTCGGTCAGTATTTTTTCAATACTAGGGGAGAGATAATTTTGGCACTCGTCGATAAAAACAAAGGTAGGGATTCGTTCGTTTTTGGCTTGATACTCTCTTCGTAGAGCTACGTTTTTAATCATGGCAATCAGTAATCGTCCAATAGCTTGTGAGCTATCTTCCCCAATTTTACCCTGCGACAGATTGAACAAGATAATTTTCCCCTCGTCAGTCGCTTTTGCTAGGTCCAAAGTACTTCGCCCACAGGTAAACTCAAAAAATGTGGTAGTGCCTAATAGCTTCAACAGCTTTGTATAAATAGACTGTTTGGTAGTTTGATAGCCCGATCCTTTTCTGAAAGCTGATTTGAATAAATTTTTGTGTATAGGATTAGGGCTTTGCAAGCCAAGTTTGATCAAATCATCGTTTTCTTCATCGTTCATAAACCGTTGCAACTCCGCAAGGCTGCTCCCTTCTTTACGCAATAAGGTGGCAATACAAGGAATGAGTACCGCTTCCATTTGGGGAGACAGGCTACTGCCTTCAATCAGTTCCGAAAATGCCTTGGCAATATTCTGACTATACAAATCGATGAGTGGTTCATTTTGCCGTTCCTCATTGGGTATATCAAAAGGATTGAGCACAGGGGTAAAGCCTTCTTCATAAAATGGATCAATATAAATCAAACGATGGCGTTGCTCTTTGTTGAGGTAAAAATCGCGCATATCTTGAGCCAACTCTCCATGTGGTTCCATCAAAATCAAACTGGCTTTGTTTCCCGTAGTGTAGGTTTGTTTTTGCAAATGATAGAAGAGTGATTTCATCAGTTCACTTTTTCCGCTACCAGTATTTCCTACTACATATGCATGTTTTGCTAGTTCATTTAGGGGAATTTCTGCGGGAAACTCTCGGTTAAAAAAATGAGTAGGTGGGCAATTATTTAGTTGTGACAACAGCAACAGGTAATCTTTTTCCGTAGGATCAAAACCTTGTGTAAGAGCTTTACGATGTTCCTCTTGATCGATCATCAACACTTCAAAAATAGGATACCAGTCGTGGGCATCAGCGGCGATGCGAGCACTGAACAAACTCAAATACTCCTTGAAGGTAAAGCCTCGCTTTTCCATCCACACAGCATACTCAGTAGAATAACGCTCTACTTGATCACGTTGTGCCTCAATATAACTCACCCATTTTTCCATCCATTCGAAGATAAAATTGCTCAGAAATTCGGCTTTGGTATACCCTAACCGAATAGTAGTATCTAAAGAAAGCATCCATTCCCATCGCTGTGAAAGTATTTGCTGAAAAAAGATGTGCTCAGGAGCATCTGTATTTACTTTATTAGTATTCATAAGTCTGTATGTTTTTGAATATGTTTTAATGATGTTTTGACTACTCTTTACCCTATGTTTTTGACTATCCCTTAGTGCCCTTACATAGTCTATGATTATCAGAGAGTTACAACTCTTTTCTTTATTCAATAATTATATGAAGTAATACTTACTCATTTACTACATTTCACTTCGTTACATTTCGCTCATTCGTTCTTATTACTTCATATAATTTATTTTTCCTTTCTTTTTTTATCTCGTTGGGTACCAGGGAAGTGTTGCAATAAGATAAGTATTTTTGAGGTAAAAACTTTGGTAAAATATATAACTTTTCTTCGTTTTTAATTTTGATTTTCAGGAAGGAAAACTAGCTAAAAATATTATATCATCTTTTTGCAATCTGCCTTAATAAACAACCTACTTAGGCTTGAGACTAAAGGTTGTACCTGTATTATAAAGTTATCCAAGGGAGAAGAAAAATGGCTGACTTCTTCTATGGATAAATTGCTTTATTTATTACTGGTTTAGACCAATGCGTTTTAAAAAGTTTAGCACAATCCCACGTAAGGCAAGCATTGTGGGGTTTCGGAGTAAAAGACTTACGATTAATTATTGCTTTGCTTCCAAAAAAGAGAAAAAAACCTTCTACGAAAAACTGGATAAGCAGGAGAAACAAAAAATAAACTATTATCTCCACCAACTCAGACAAATGAATGGTTGCAGATTAGCTCGCTTATACAAACAAAAGAAAAAAAGCTATCAGCAGATGGGAGTCAATACTGAAAGCTACAAGGTATTTAAGAAAGATACTTTACAAAGGGCAAAGGCACACATCTCAGAAATTAAGCAACTTCTCAGATAGTGTAACCTCTGGAAGGAGCAACAATGTTGCTCTTTCCACTCTCCCTTGTAATCATTCGGTAGACAAAAAGCAACGATAAATATTTATTCTTTGACAAGATAACCAATGACAAAGCAAACATTGTCTACAATTCCTTCACGGGTGCGTATCATTACCATAGATCATAAAGAAAAAATTGAAGTCACTTTTCGTAAAGCCACACCAAAAGAGCAAAAACACTTTGAGCAAATGCCACTCTCTGAGAAAAAACAATTTAGTGTGCATTTGTATAACATCAAGATGATGATGGTTACCAAATCACTCAAGGGAAGATACGAGTTTTTGAAAAGTGCTTTCAAGGCGTTCAACCTTACCGTGGAAACTTATGAAGAGTTCAAAAAAAGAAAGCTCAGGGAGGCAGACGAGCAAATCTGAGCAATTAAGCAAATCCTCCACTAAACTCTAAGCAAGAAAGGACAAAAACAATTGAGCGTTGATTGTCCCTTCTTGCTTTCACCCTATTTATTCAATCATAAGAAACAAGATGGAAAGGATATACTTTGCACCTTTGCTCAACAGTTATGCAACGCTTGCTAAAGAAATGGACATTAGTAGCCCTGAGCAAGTAAGGGAGCGAGATATAGGTATCAAAGCACCCAGACAAGCCAAAAGCCAGAAAAAAATTATCGCAATGCTTCGTGATAAAAGAGATAAATTGGATCAGCTTATTCAGGAGTGTGAAGCATTATGGGGCATCGAAAAATAACTTGTAAGTGGCAAAGGTTAACTTATCGTCAAGGTAGATTTAATCTTTGATATAATAAAAATGAACTATATGTTCCTATCACTCACCAACGGAAAAACATACACTTTCCGTCAATTCAAAAAAATCAAAGGGCATAGACGAAAAGTTATAACGAGTAAATAACAAAAAAGGAGGGGCTACTTGAGCCTGATCTCCTTTTTTTCTACGTTGTCCCGTATAGCAATTTGCTTGTATTTTGTGGCTACTTCCGTAGCCTTAGCCAAGGATTTGGTGCTTGTACCAAACCAAAAATAAATGTATCCTGTTTGGAAATCTTTCAACCCACCCATTGCAATATTCTCAAACGGGATTTTTTTGTAAAAGTGTCCAAATCCAAATTCTGGTTCAAGGTATTCGTATAGCAACGGGTAATTAGCTGTGCACATTATGATATAACGGTGCAGTATTTCGCCTTTTACCAAGCCTATAAAACCTTCTAAAAAATCGTTTTGTAGCATATCCAAAAACTTTTCTTTCATCAAGTGTCTTGTGCAAAGAATAAAAGCTAAATTGTTAATGATCAGTTCTGTTGCCATCTTTCTCTATGACAACAGTAAATTAATAGCTTTAGCATAGTCGATTGCAAGTCGATGTTATACTTTTTTTCATTATTTAATATAACTTTGACTTGCAATGAGTAAGTGAATTTGTATAAAGATAATGGAAAGAGAGACAGTAAAATTTTAGCAAATAACATCACACCTATGAAAGCCAGCAAACCTTGAATAACTGCCAGCGTATGCAAAGCCCTGCTCCACAAAATCACTTGATCAAGCCCTCAAAGCCTGAAAATGATTTTCTACAAGCAACAAAAGAAGCTTTCCAATCTGGACGATGTAGTTACCTATATTTTGGAAAACCAACACAGAATTCACGGAGCTACCCCACCAGAAAAAACCGCAATGGAAATACTCAGCAGACTTTTTAACCTCAAGCCCAGTAGCGTCTATGCAGCACTTTCCAGACAAAAGAAAAGTATTAAAAACTTAGATGAGGTGATTGATTTTATAAGGGAGAATAAAAGGCGTATAGTATAAGCAATTCAAATCAAAAAAGCACATCAGTAAAAACTGACATACTTTGGTTATGCTTAGAAAAAATCACTTGGCTTTACACCAAATACCTTATAGAAATTGGTCTCATTATCATCTGATGCGATGGTGCCTTCGTCTTTATTTTCAACATCTTCTTCCTCCTCATCTCTGGCATATTCTGCCAAAGTATCCGCATACATTCTGAACCACATCGGATAGTTATGCTCTGTCAGAAGATCAGTAATATTGAGCCCATACAAAGTTACTTCACCGCTGGTATCTACGACCAGTTTCAGGCTTTTTCTAAACTTCTTGGTTTTTGCTTCTGGATTGCTCATAAGGCATTTAAATTTATGTTTTGGTGAATATTTAGAAATAAAAAAAGTAGCCCGTAAAAGAGCTACTCCAAAGGATAGTTTGCCGTGAGGACTTCCGTTTTGGGTTTAGTGTGTTGCTTGATACGAATAGTAGTGTCAAGGCTCTTTTGCTCCCAACCATACCTTTGTTGATATTGACTCAATATATTGCTAGGGTAACTTGATAAAAGGAAATTTCCTTTTATATCCGAAAGCACCTCTAATAGCTCTTGAAAATCAGCTTCAGTATAGCCTTTGTAATGTCATTGATTGGCATTAAAATAAGGCGGATCAACATAGAAAAAACTCTCTTTAGTATCACGTTTTTGAATGACCTCCAAAGCATTTCTGCAATCTAAAGACACAAACTCAAGCCTCTCAGTATAACAATGAGCAAACCTTTCTCTCTTGTAAAAACTGGTTTTAGCTGATTGATTCCTTTTTTTGGAATAAGACCAACCAGCCCCAATATTAGAGGTAAATGATTGATTTGTTGTAAGCCAAAAAGCCCAAGCCCTATCTACCTCACTAAACAAATGAGGATGTTTATAGATCACCAAGGCATCGTCGTAGAGCTTTTTACTATGCAAACTTGCTTTTATACGTGCTTGTAATGCCTCAAACTGAGTTTTTGCGGTTTGATAAAAGTTAATCACTTCTCCATTCAAGTCATTCAATACCTCTACCGAAGAAGGAGGCTTTGCCCAAAATACAGCTCAACCACCTACAAATGGTTCACAATAGAGTTGGTGGGCTGGCATAAGCGGCAAAATATGTTTAATCATGTGTTGCTTACCTCCATAATAGGTAAGTGGAGGTTTCATCAAAGCTTTCAAAGGAGTGGTGGTTGCAATCATTGACATACCCAAAAGATGACTAAAACCAACTATCCTTTATTCCCATAGCCCAAAGTGTAGACATTTAGCATAAGAGTACAAGGGCTCTTTTAGGCTTGAAATCGCCTGCATTACTGCTACAATCACTTTTGTGTATCTACCCATATCATCATTGTAAGGGGATTTTATAGGTAGATATACAGCTTGGAAAAACAGTCGAAAAGGTTCAGGATAACATTGGAACGGTTGAAACACTCTTAAACACTTGTTCTTATGATACAGAAACCATTCAACGCACTTTCATTTGTGATGTTCCTCAACGTTTGTCGTCTTCATAGACAGCAAATAACGCAACTGCGTGAATTAGAAGTACAATCATCGTTTGTAGCTTCTGCCACTTGGCAAGTAACCACTTACTTGCGCTTATTAGTTTCAGCACGATGCGAAGCCTAGCTGAACTACTCGCTCAGGGAATACCCCTTGAATGGGCATTATTGTTTTTGTTACCCAACCCACCTTCTGATTTTTTTGAACCACGTAGGCTCACTATTCCGAGCTCATCCACTACAGAACTTATCACTGACATTTATGTCGAAGAAGCATCGGTAGATATTCCTCGTGAAGAACTGCCAGAAATAGACTTCCCCGAACAGGAAATGTCACTCTCTGAATTGGACACCTATACCTTTATTCCCAAAACACCTTACGAATTGTAGCCTGATGGGGAAACGGCTTGGTAGTTTCCCCTTATTATCAAACCTCTAAATATTATCAAAAATGAACGAACACGTAGAAAACAGTACTGCTACTGAAGAAATCGTAGTAACCAACCAACTGGGTGAAGAAACCAGTTTAGCACCTACTCCAGTAGAGTTTAACCCTGACGAATATCAGGAACTGCTTGCCAAAGGAGCTGAACTCAAAAACCGTAAACGGTCGGTGTCTATTGTACCCAAATATTACGAGTTCAAAATGTCGGTGGCAATGGTAGAAGAGCAACGTGAAGATATGTTGAAGAAAGCCAAAACCAAAGACGAGAAAAAGAAAGTCAATGATTTGTGTAATGCCAACCTTCAAATGACTTGGGAGCGTTTCTTCTTTCAGGGAATTACTCAAACTGATAGCCGTAAGGCGGTGTTGTTGAGCAATGCCGACGGTTTATACCTGCAATATGGTGCCCAGCTTATCCGTACGCTTGAAAGTTTGAACCTACCCCGAAACACGGAGATTGAAATAGAGTTTGCCCGTGAAGAACCTAACAAGCACTCTGAAGGGTCTACCAAGATATATGAGATTTATCTGGTAGAAGCACAAGACACGAAGTAAATCTATGGCACAAAAAAACGCCCTGCGAACACGGGGTAAAAAACTGGCAACGGTGGACGAAAACGTCCCCGTTTCCCCTCTTTTGTCTTCTAAACCTGTTGTTGGTTATAAGATTATCCATCAGGAAATACCCATAGAAGTCAAAAGCTTGCAAGTACTTACTAGGCGAATGAAAGATTATCTTCCCGCAGTGTTATCTGCTATCGAAGAAGGTTTTGAATGTCCATTGGAAGTGTTTACGATGCTTAAAGCAATGCAATCAATACTGGAAAGCGTCACGCCCAAAGTACAATTGTTAGCCCTTACTCAGGCGCAACAATATACATCTGAGGAACTTCAGGAAGGCTTTGGACTAGAACGAGGTAACTCACCTGAAAAATGGGATTATGCCCAGGACAGTGAGTACCAGATACACGATGCAGCATTGAAAGCCCGTAAAACCCTGCTCAAAAAAGCAGTAGATGAAGGCAAGGAATGGTTAGACGAAAAAACAGGCGAGTTAATCTCACCTGTACCGCTCAAAACTGCTTCTACGCCTTATTTAAAAAAAGTATCTAAAAAGTAAAAAAGCCTTTCCGTTATTTTCGGAAGGGCTTTGTTTGGTAAGTTCATGAGTAGAAGTATGAAGAAAAAAAGAGGTAGGCTATTACTTATTATTTGAGTTCCCTAAAGCCTTATCTAACATTTTGCGTAAATAAGCAACCTCTGTCTTATATTGCTCAATTTGTTGTTGAAATAATTTACGTTCTGCTTCAAAGTACTGGTTGTTAATAATACCAAATTGTTCGGCTTGAGAGTAATTGTTGAAGATATTTTTTTCATCAAAACTCAGTAAGTCATTCATTTGTATTTCCAGGATTTGGGCTATCCTTTTCAATCGTTTAAGGCTTATATCTTCATCCTGATTATTTTCTATGGCACTATAATTTTGCTGAGACATCCCCAATTGCTCCGCCATATATTCCTGGCTAAAATCTCTGAGCTCTCTCAGCTTCCGAACTTTCTCTCCAATTTTCATTGATGGTAATTTACAGGTTGGGGTGGTAATGCACAAATTTGATGAGTAACCACCTATAAAACAATTACTTATACTTGCACTAAATCTATGTCTTCTCTTGTGTATTTACAAACTGGGAGAAGATGTACCAAAAATACGCAATCTGTATGAGTTATGTGGTGTAATTGGGCTTTACATCCTTCAATTTTTCATTATGATTCTTTCATAAATAAATAATTCAATAACAACAAAACTTAAACATTATGAGAATTATCCATTATTTAGTAGTAATTAGTAGCCTTTTGTTAGGCGTAACCTCTAATAGTGTTGCCCAGCAAAACCAAAACCTTAAAACAGGTTATCAAGGTATTACTTACACTGAGCAACAAACTCTTAAGGACTTGATTCGGTTCTTGCAAAATCCAGCCCTTCAAATCAATAAAGGTAATATTAAACAAGTAGATCAAAAAATTCTAAAACTGGTAGGGCTAGTGGATAAAAAATACAAAAAGCTCACGCTCAAAGAACGACGAGTGTTACCAGAGGGTCGCTTGATTAGGAAGTGGGTGGTTAAAGTAGGTAAGTTTAAACAAAAAATCGAGAACGAAAAGCTAGATAAGGAAGCAGCTGAGCTGAAACAAATGGATAAATTAGTACATTTGATTGAGATCAAGCAGTTGATGACCCAAGAAATGAAAGCTGCCCGAATAAATGGCGGTGGATGGAACGGGTGGAGTACTCAGGTTAAAACCCTTTACAAGTCACTTCTCAAAAAAGGATTTGTAACTACAAAGCTTCGGAATTATTATGAGTCTTTGAATAAGAAAAAATAGTAGTGCCTTGTGTATTTACCAGAAACATTTTTGTACAAAATGGTGGCAATAATAATTGCCACCATTTTTCATTTTGTATAAAATCTTCTAATGGTATAAAATATAGTTGAGCCACGATGTTTATCTTTTTTTAAGACTTTCTGATGAATCAAGGAGAGATGTTTCATTCTTCCTCTGTAAAGGATACCAACGAACAAGGAAAGGATGTATTATTGAAGCAACACCAAGACTCTACAAACTATTGAATCGACCACACCCTGGACAAAGGTTTATGAAAACAGTTGTTGCACTTTGTACAAAGCAAAAAAATGAGTACCCAAGAAGTTCAGCATTTGCAAACAAGTATTAGGCAAGGGATATTGTTGGCGAAAGAGCATCGGAAAGATAACGGAATCCTTAGTAAAGAGTTTTTAACAAACTTGCTTAGTAAGCTTGCTAAAAATAAAGCGTTGCCTGGCAGTAGCCTTGCCCTACTGCCTCAGCTTATAGATGATTTTTTTCAAAACCCTGAGAATAAATATGTGTCTCCTGGTGAGTTTTTAGATAAAGTAAAAATCTCCTTAAAACGCTCCCAAAAGCAACAACTACAAGACCAAAACAAACAGATATTGAAGTGAAAAACTGCTCAAATTATTCCTCAGATCGAAACAAGCCAAGGCAACTCCGAACAAATGCAACAAATGAAAAATATAGAACAGACACAAGATCAGCAAATGACAAAAGAGTTTCATCGTTTAGCACAACAACTTTCGCCCGAAACCTATCCCCAGGTGTTCGACGAAAGATTCCAACAGTATCGTGCAGCTATGATCCAACAAAACCCAAGTATTGAAAGCAAGCTGACGACCCAAGGGATGAGCGTAGAAGCTTACGCAAAACTTTCTTTTGTAATAAGCCTTCAAGAAAGTAATCAAGTAGATGTTTTAACAGGTTTGCCAGTGCAACTACAAAATGATTTGCTGAGGGTTACCGAATGATTCCAACACTACGAAAAACAACTAGGGCTTACCCGCCCTTCATTAGAAATACACCAAGCTACTATGCAGGAGTTTTCTGGGGAAACCTCGGTAACATTAGCTCAACTTAGTAGCCCTCAGGTATGGAAGTCCATCCCAGGAATCAATGCCCACGATGATCAACTGGCAAATATCAGTTTGGGTTCAGCCCAAGAATACCAACAGATGAATGTAGAGCAACCAATGGATTATCTGGCGATGTTTCCTTCTATTATTTTCTTTGAATCTAATGACCCCTCAAAGCCTCAGTTAAATAGGGAGGTTTGGGAGCAAATACAAAAACATTGGTTTGGCAATATTAAAGATACGACCATTTTGGAGGCTTTCAGAACATCTTTGTATGCCTTTCAGTTAGAACAAACCCGACGTAAAAATGGTCAGAGTAAACTGTTACAACGTGTGGCTCCTCAGTTTGCAAAACAACGTGCAGTCCAACAAAAAATCGCTGGACTGCTCAACCAACAGTTATATGAAAGCAGCAAAGAAACAACGCTGGAAACCGCCAAGCAAATGTATATGACTTATCTTACAAAGGAGGTTTTGGGTAAAGTCAGTCAGGATTTTGAGTTTCAATTGAATCGCACCAAAGTAGAAGGAGAAGAACTTTGTATTGCTTTTCAAGATTCCACTGGACAGGTATACGATCCAGTACGCATCAATTTATATACGGGAGAAGTTCGTGGACCTTCGCTGACCAATCATACACAGGGAGGTTTGCAAGGAGAGGTCATTGTCGGTTATCAAAAAGCAGTAAACTATCTTAAGTCCGCCAAACTGCCCACCTTGCCTCAATTAATGAAACAAACAAGTCATATCAATAGAAAAGCTTTTTTTCGTAAGACTTCTTTTAAAAGCAACCAACGTCCACGAGAACAATTGAAAGCTTATGAAACTCAAACAGGACAACAACATATCGCCCAGAGTTTACCTGATCCATTGCCATTACAAACCGAGTTACAACAAGCTTTAGTACGTTTTCAGGGGCAAATGACCCAAAGTAAACTGATGGCAACGATGCAGGCTTTACAAGATTCAGGTGGGCAGAGTTTGCAAGATACCAGCCACTACCAGCAATTATTTTTTGGCGCAGGGAGAGAAATTACCCCTCAGGAACATCCAGCTTTACATACCTTAATGAAGCATTTTCACTATACCTTGATGTATAGTTCCGTAGAAGAGATCAAAATTTTGAACAAGTCCATTGATACTTTACATCAGGCATTACTCACTTATCATCAGCAACCACATTTGGTAAATCATATCAATGATCCACTACTCAAAAATATTTTACAACCCTCTTCCTCTCTAACGCCTCACCAAGAATCGCCAATCATCGCTACTTTTGGGTCTTTTCTTACCGATGCCACTTTTCAAACGCCCCAGGCAAGGTTTAATCCCCTGGCCATCCAACATTTTTCACAACGAGTTAAAAGTCCCGATCAAGCCTCTTTTTTTGGTTCACCTTGGGCTAAAACCGAGGCAATGACCCAAAGAAATTTTAGAGAACGTTACGAGAAAGAAGATAGAAAACAGGAAAATATAGAGTTAGAAGCAATGATGAGCCAAATAGAACAGCTTCCTGCCTTGAATGCTTAACCTTGTCTGTTTAAGATTTACCATCAGTCTATTTTGTTGATAAAATGAATATGTGCGTGGAAAAGCTCAATAAAGGCTTTCATTATTTATCATTAGACTCGTTTGGAGTAGTTCCTAATGCTCTTTCCAGCATCTTTCTTAGATATTCAATTTCCGATCTTTGGCTTTCGATTTGTTGTTCCAGCAACTTTTTCTCAGCATCATAATGGTTGTTGATTGTATTCTGGTTATTCTCAGCGCAAGAATAATTACCGTAATTATTAAAAATTTGCTTGTCTTCAAAGTTGAGTAAATCATTCAAGCTAATTTCCAGAGTTTCCGCTATTTTCTTTAGTCGTTTGAGGCTAATGTCTTCGTCCTCATCATTCTCTATCAAACTATAATTTTGCTGAGACATCTCCAATTGCTCCGCCATATACTCTTGAGTATAGTTTCTGAGCTCTCTTAACTTCTTTACTTTTTCTCCAATTTTCATCAACTGTAATTTACAAGTCGGACTGATAAAATACCAAGCATACAGGTAAGGTATTGTCTTACAATGAGTTATACTTGTTCTGAATTTACACTATCATCTGGGCACTTACAAGTTGAGTGTAGCCATCTTTTCTTCACGATTTGCCAGTGCCCTTTATGATTGAATTGTAAATAAAACAATTCAACCGCAAAACCCAAAGACTATGAAAACTTTACGGTATGGGCTGATGCTTTCAGCCACTGTAGAACATAAATACACAGACAACAAAAACTTCTAAAAAATGAAAATTGTACTAGCAACTGTATCCATTATTTTATCGTCCTTTTGTGGTTTGATAAATGCGCAAGTAGCCACCAAAACGACCAACTCACCCCAGCAAACAAAAAGAATTTACGTACCAAAGTCGGTTAAAAATTTTACGATAACTATTATTTGAAAGCCCACTGTCTTTAGTAGTGGGATGAAAAATAATTGCCCGTGAAAGGGGCAGATTTGGTGTCAAACCATTTTTTGGTTTTCAATATATTTTTTGATGTTTTTTTCTGAAATATGCCCTACCGATTCCACATAATATGATCTAGTCCAAAGTGTTGGAAGTCTACTTTTTAGTTGGGGAAATTCTTGCCTCAAATGGCGACTAGTGTAGCCCTTAAGTTGCCCAATAATGAAATGAGGAGCATCTATTGGCTTCGCTTTGATGAAAAGATGTACATGGTCTTTCATAACCTCCATTGTTTCTATTTCAATGCCCAAATCTTTAGCCTTTGAAAGCAAAAGCTCTTTGAGCCTTTTTTGTATTTCCTGAGTCAGGACTTTCCTGCGGTATTTTGGACACCAAATGATATGATAGCCAAGGTTGTAGACACTATTTTTAGAGCTTTTCCAGCGTTTTTCCATAGCTTAAATATAGTATTTATTTGTCAGATAAATAATATTTTCTTTGTATATTGCATTATGCTCCAAGTAGTTAAGACATACAAATACAAGCTCCGAAATTTATCAGCTACCCAAACCAGGCAACTGAGTAGTTGGGTAGGTGCTTGTCGGTTTGTGTACAACCTTGCTTTGGAGACCAAACAATACGCCTACAAAGCTTATGGGGTTAACTTGTCTCGCTTTGATTTGGATAAGGAGCTCAAAACCCTCAAGGATGTTGAATGGATCAAAGATGTCCCTTCTCAAAGCCTCCAGGATGTGCTTCAAAGGCTTGAGAAAGCCTATCAATCTTTCTTTAAAGGTGGTGGCTTTCCCAAATGGGCGAAAAAAGGCAAATACAACTCCATCACTCTAAAGTCAGTCACCCGTGACAACTGTGAGGCTGGTCGTTTTGTTCTTCCAAAGTTGGGTGAGGTCAAAACCTTCTACTCACGAGAAATCCCTAAGAAAGCCAAACTTAAGCGAGCAACCATCATCAAAGAATCGGATGGTTTCTATATTTCTATTATGTTTTCAACGACCACCCAACCACTTCCCAGCAATAACCAAACTGTGGGACTGGATTGGGGGATAGAACATTTTATAACCACTTCAGGTGGCGAACACATTGCCAATCCGCGTCTTTTTCAGCACTACCAAAACAAACTCAGGATTGAACAACGAAGCCTTTCCCGCAAAAAGAAAGGCGGGAGCAACTTCAAGAAGCAAGCCCGAAAACTTGCCAAACTTCAGGCTAAAATTGCCCGTATTCGCAACGATTTTCAACACAAAGTCAGCACAGGCTTAATTCTCAAATACGGCTCTATTGCGGTTGAAAACCTCCAAGTTCGCAATATGACTGGTAGAGCCAAAGGAACCACCGAAGCACCTGGAAAGAACGTCAAAGCCAAATCAGGTCTTAATCGCTCCATTCTGGATGCTGCGCCTTCTATGTTTTTGGATAAGTTGGAGTACAAATCGAAATGGCACGGGCGAACTTTTGTCAAGGTAAACCCAAAGCATACTTCCCAGGTATGCTCTGAGTGTGGGCACAAAGACAAAGAAAGCAGGAAAACACAAGCTAAATTTGTGTGTACATCTTGTGGCACAAAACTAAACGCAGATGTCAATGCTGCAAAAAATATTGAGGCAAGGGCTTTTGCCTCCATCCGTTAACGTGAACCATTAGGTTGTGCGTTGGGTGAGAATTCCCTCTGCTTTAGCTTGGGGAGTAGTCAAAGGGGACGGAAAAATAGATCAAAGAATGGTACCGAAGGGTACAAAAGACAACCCTACCTATATAAGGTTATGGGCAGGGAAATTTGATATTTCAGGTATTGAGGGTTATGTTACAATAATTGTAGAATCAGCGGCAGAAATAGCTTATTTTTATTCAGGTGCTGGAAAACTTAATGCCTCACTTTATGCAAAAAATGGCTCAAAAGTAAATATCGCACGTATTATTGATAAAGGATTGAGCAAAGCTTATTTAGAAAAAAAAGTAGGTCTAAAAATCCGTTCTGGTATGCTTTCGTTATTCACTAAAGGCCCCATACCTGCAAAATACAATGACCGCATAAAAAGGTGTAAAAAAATAACTACCTATGGCGAAGGTGATTTGCAGGAGTTTTATAAAACATACACCACAAATATCAATGATGCTGCGATGCCCAAACACAAGCTTGGTTCCTTTCCAGGGTCAGATTACAAATGGGATAAATATGATGGAAAAGATATTTATCTTCGTTTTGGCTACTACCCTTCCAGTGGAAACCTCCACATTGAAATATCTCAGAAGTCGTCCCAAAAACACAAATGGCACAAATCAGGTAGCCCAGAGTGGATATACATCAATAAAAAAAGTTACAGGATGAAAAACGGTAGTGTGAGCATCCCCATAAGTAACCACACAACAGATTTCATCAAAATAGACAAAATATCCTATGCCGTCTTGGAGCGAAAAAAGGTACAATATAGACAGTATTTTAATCCAGGGCTTGCAGTGGATGTAAGACCACTAAAAAAAGACGTAGCAAGAAGAAAAAGAATAAAGGCTATAGAAGCAGAAAAAAAGAGAAAAAGGGCGGCAGAACAAGCCAAAATAGATGCCCATAATGCTGACCCAAAAAATTGGAGGCAAGGAGACCGAGTATGTCTCAGAGTGATAGGCTCTGTTTTTGGGTTTGGAGTAGTTAACCAAAAGCAGCCAATAAGAGCGGTGATCGAGTTTTTTAATGCAGATAGAAGCCGAATCAAAGTCAAAATATTAGAAAGCCAGTACAATGGAACCATAGATGGTGAAGAAATATATAAGGGCAACCTCATCTGGATTACCCCACAGGTCACCTACAGAGGAAACTCTAAGTGGATGTTGTGTAAGTAAAAATACCTTCCCTCGTTTTGACAACTAAGGGTTGGTCTGAAAATTTGCCAATAGTTTCACGGTAGCTTCATTGTATACCATCCAGTGTTCTCTTTGGGGAGTGTTTTGGGTAGCTATCTCACCTCCATACTGAGGATATAATACATCCAACAAATTAGGGTACTGGATGGCAAATTGTTGCACCGAAATAATTTTATTTTGTTGATTCAACGAATAAGTAAGCACTGGGGAAAGATGTTTTTTATCTAATTGGGTGGTTACCCAGGCAATGGTAGGCAAGGTTGTATTAGTGAGTATTTCATTGAGCTTGATGATATTTTCTGAGAGGAATGTGCCTAAGGAATACCCAGTTGTCTCCTTAAACAAACCTCTGGCAGTTTGTCCGATGGGGGAAAGAGTGTCTGTCACCGTGGTTTTCTCAAAAATATAGGCAGGAATAGAGCTTGGCGCTTTCAAGGGCAAAGCAATGGCTTTCAAAGTCGCATAACCGACCACCTGTTGTTTATACCTTACACTTAATTGAGGAAGGGCTAACCCTGCTTTTTTACCCTCCTCATCAATGCGTAAAATATCATCATTACTTTTTTGATCCAGGTAAGAGTATTGGCTGATGAGTTCCACAATTTGTTGAGTAGTAGTAGGTTGAAGGCTACTTAATAGCTGAAAGTGAGTGGCTTGAATTTTCCTTAGTAAATGAGCCAGTTGGGGATGATCAGTTTGAAGTTTTGTTTCCAAATTAGTTCAAAGGTTGAGCGGAGTTTTCATTTCAAGGGGTGTTTGAAATTTAAAAAGCGATGAGTAAGATACCAATATGTAAACCAGATTATTTTAATGCGTATAGATTCATCAAAATGTTATACACTTTTCCAAAATGAGACATCATTACTATTGACAAATCAATAGAGACTTTTTATGCACATATCATCTTTTATTACAATACCAATTTTCAATTTCATCAGGTGCATCTTTTGGAGCACCTGCTGTTAAACCCTGACAGAAGGCTACCTCAAATGGGAAAAACCATCAAAGAGGCATTGGCTGGGATTGGGGAGTTAAACGGATTTACGGGGGGAGCTTTTATCAGTTTTAATATTGAGGTTCATAAACCACACGCCCTTACAATATTACAAGTATTGTGGGAAGCTTTGCATACCCCCTTGGTGATTACCCCTGAAGAGCGAAGTCAGGAACTCTACATTTTTCAACAGGAAGAAATCTTTCAAAAAGAAGCTTACGGTTTTGATATTCAAGGGATTGAAAAGTACTATTTGAAAGATTCCATTGATACAAAAAAAACAAGTGGTATTAACTTAAAAAGTATACTGAGGTGTCACAAGCAAATCATTCAATCTCAAAAAACTCTGGTGATTATTCACGCTGATAGTAACAATCTGCCTGTACAACAAGCCCAACAATGGTTGCAGGAAAAATTTGATGCAAAGACTACTCCCACTTCACTGACTGCTTTTGCCAACCTACAGCCTACACATTGTAAGGAGTATATGCCTCAGCGCCCTTCTTTTCCAGCCTTATCCAAAGCGCCTCGTCTGCTTAAACTGTTTTTTGCCCATCAGGAAGCTGTTCAGAGCACCTCAGCCCGTATTCTCAATCAACTGGTTTTGGATTTTTTCAGAGAAACCTGGTTTGAGTATGTACGCTACATTGAAAAATCGGATTATGACCTCAATGTCACCCATAGATTTATGCCCTATGCCCAGCAAATGGGCTTAAGTTTTTATACCAAGGCTTCTTCTGATGTCCTGCGGGATTTAATTCAACACAGGTTTTACAAGCATAAACAAGATTTTCAGCATTTACAAACCCAAATTTACAACCAAACAATGATCTTGACCGACCAACCCATTCGTGCTTATTATTATCTGATGCAGGAATATTTTTATACTGGAGAGTACCGCACCATTCAGGATATTGCGCTGGAAATGAAAAAAGTAAGTTATACGGCATTTACGAAACATTATGATGCTTTGCTGAAAAGTCTGGCTTGGGAGCGAGTTATATAAATTTTCACCTATTCCCTCTATATTATTTATCGTCTACTTTTCAGACTGTGCTAATTTTTCGCATACCCCTAGCTTCCACCACACATTTTTTACAAGTTGGCTTGACCCTAAAACCCATAATCTTACAAGAGTCAATCGTGCGCCAAATAATTATTTTGTAAGTAAATAGATTTATATGATGAAAACACAAGAAAGTCAAGTGATTTCTTTAGCTGAAATCAAGGAGCTATTATGAGCCAGGTTTTCGCATCTCACCAAAGAAGAGATACTTCATTTACGTACCTTATTGGAGTACCTAGCTCAAACGGTGATCGAAAAATACTTGAGTTGAGACCTATGATTTGATAGACTCCGTGACAAGCTTTAAGGGAACTTTTAAACACCCTTTAAAGCATCCCATATGAATTTATTCTATTATAACACTCTAATGATTCAAGCTAAAAAAAATCAGGCTGCCTTGGTATATTGTCGTGGCAAACCAGATCAACTGTATGGTACGGAGTGGCAGGAAAACAAGTGTTTAGACTGGTGTCATCAGCGACAAATTCCCGTAGCCAAAGTCATTAAAGACATAGGTATTGCCTGAGCCACTCTCCATCGTAAATGACTTGGACAAGTACTCAAGATGCTCAACCAACAGCAGCAGTCTTTACAAAGAAATACCCAACAAAATATGCTACTAACTTTGAATGGTTAGCCTTGGATTACTCATTTGGTTTGCGTAGATGCAGCTAGATTATCCAGAAATGATTTGCTAACACAAGTGAGTCTAATCTAGCAAATCAAGCAGGAAGGTGTTGAGATAGTTTATGTAAACTATCTTTCAAGCACTAGTAAAGCATCATTGCCCGTTCTTCATTTATTTTGATAACTCATCTATAAGATGAATCAATTAAAAAACAACCATCCTAAACACCAGGCAGCTTTAATTTACTGTCGTGTAAGTACCATGCGCCAAGCAACAGAAAACTTTGGACTGGAGAGCCAGGAAAAAATGTGTGTAGAACGATGCGAAAGAAACAATGTATCTATTTTTAAAATCATTAAAGATAAATGAGTATCAGGGGGGACATTTGACCGTGAAGGCTTGGATGAAGCAATGGATATACTAAAAAAACAACAAAAATTCTTAAAGAAAAATGCTAGGCGCAAAAACGTTGAACCAATTCCAAAAAAAATATGAGATACCCCGTGGATTACTCATTTTGTGTGCGTAGATAATTCCAGACTATCCAGAAACGATAATTTAGCTGAATCACTCATTGTTACACAAAAAATCAGAGAATCTGGTGTCGAGATTGTTTATGTAATGTATCCAGTAGACCCCAATACCAGTGCTGGAATGCTACAAGAAAACATTTTATACACCTTTACTGCTTTTGAAAAAAGAAACCTTAGACTCAAATTTATGAATGGTAAACGCACAAGGTTTAAAGAGGGATATTGGATTTTTGCTGGCGTACCGAAAGGCTATAAAAAACAGAAAGAAGGCAAAAGCACGATTTTGATCCCAACAGAACCTAGAGCAACTTATATTAAAGAAGCATTGGAAATGTATGCAAATGGGATATTAAGTAACCATAGTGATGTATACAGGTACCTTAAAGAGAAAAACATAACATCAAATAGCCCACGTAACACAACAGGGCGTATTCACTATACAATAGTTAGTATATTATTTAAACCCAGAACAATCTACTTTTATGCAGGGTATTTTTATAGACCATCACGATGATTTAAAGAACCATTTCGTGCCAAACACCAACCAATTATTTCATTGGAAACTGCTCAAAAAATACTTGACAGAATTAATCAATCTACTCTAATAGGGAAATCTCATATCAAGTTTAACCCAGATTTCCCCTTAAGAAACTATTTGCATTGTGGTTATTGTAAAAGGCAATTTACAGGTTACTGGTCAAAGGGGCGTAATGCTAAATACCCTTACTATGGATGCCCAAACAAGAAAGATAAAGACAGATTCCAAAGAGGTCGTAAAAAACTTACTGCTGAGTTTCAAGAGTTCCTTGAAAGAATTACAGTACCAGAACAAGTCCGAGAAATATTTTCAATTATTTTACAAACATTTCGAGAACAAAAAGGTCAAATTCAGGCTGATTGGATCAAAGATAAAGAAAAACAAATCAATAGCATCAAATGCAAGATGGATAGAATACAACAAATATTAGTCAATTCGTCTAGTTTTCATTTGATAGAAAAACTGGAAAAAGAACGGGAAGAGCTCAATCAGAAAAAATTAAAATACCAACAAGAAATTACCAATGTGTGAACTCATTCTGCCAAAAGTTTGATTGGGTTGCTTACAATTACCAAAAAAATATTCACTTCAGTCAAAAATATCTGGCACCTATCAAATCCCGAAATCAAAAAAATGTTTGTTCAAGTGTTTTTTTGAGGACAAATATTTTATACTCCCCAACAATCTTTCCGAACCGCCTGAAACGCCTTATATGACCTAATGTTTAACACCCCACACAACCCCTCTTTTTTAGAATAGTCAAAAACAAAAAAAAGAAGCTTGACCGAACCGCTTTTGAGCAATTCACTACTGATGTTTCAGTTGTTTTTGGCAACAGTTTCCTTAGTATCCGCAAACTACACAAGTCTCCCGAACCGCTTTGTGAACTACTCAACTTAACCAAACCTGAGTTACCTACTACTAAATCTATTGAAAACCATTTACTTGCTCTTGAAGAGTTTGGCAAAAAGCGAGAAGCTTATTTAAAGGCTTCACCTGATGTTTAAAGAAACAATAGAAAGGTGTTCGAACCAGAATAATAGCAGGATTTACCTGCTATTATTCTTTTTTTAATCAAACTTTGCGAAACTGAAAAAAAACTTCGAACCGCCAAAAAAGTCTTGCAATAACCCCAGGTACTCTCTACTCTTTCGGGTGAAAACAAGAACAAAAACGCCTCTCATTTGATTGAATGAAGAACTTGATCAACTCCTCATTTTAAAGGATGGATAACTTTTTAATTGCTTAACCAACTGACCTATGATAGAAATACCCATAGTAGATGATGAAGAATTGCCGTCAAATATCCAACAACTCTTGGATAGCACCAATCCAGTAAAAGTAGCAGAAGCTCTGACAATAACAGAATGACTCAACCAAAAGTTAGTAAACTCAAAAAAAGAGGTAGTAGCTTCCTTATTATCAAGCTTGCAAGATACTGAGGTTAGTATTGAAGAAGTTACCGTCAGGCACATTGCCCAATTCAACTCACCAGAGATAGACCTGTCACTTAAAAATCTGACAAGCTTACCCAGTGAAGTAGCTCAGCTTACCCAAATTCAAAGTCTGGAACTATTTGGTAATAATATAAGCAGTTTACCATCCGAAATAACACAACTTACCAAACTACATACCCTTGGTATTTGATACAATCAGTTCAAATCGTTCCCTATGGAGATTTTACAACTTAAAAGATTACAAGCCCTTGATTTATTTGAGAACCTTATGGACAGCATTCCGCCTGAGATAAGCAAGCTCTCTCAACTTAGGTACCTTGATCTTGGTAATAACGAATTTACACAACTACCATCAGAGATAGAGGCACTCACTGAACTCAAAATTTTGAATCTTTTTATGAACCCTATCTCAAAGGAAGAAATAGCCCGTATTGAAGCAATGTTGCCTCACTGTATAGTGATATATGAGTAAATAAAATAAATACATCACCACCTACTTTACTTGATAACAAACCTAATAATGCACCACTTTATCAAAGTTATTCATCAGGATCACCATCCTGTGTTTAGGTTACTTTTAGAGAAACCATTATGGTTGGCAATTCTGCTACTAGGTGCCCAAAGAACCTGGCAACTCCCTCAGCCAAGTCCTGAGGGTTTGGTACAAGGGGAATTCAAATTATCGCATAATGATTACCCTGTTTTTGGACTGCCTGAAGCAGAAAAAAAGAAACTCAGCAGAGCCATTCAAGGACTAATCAAGTATGGTATGCTGATCAAATCCGACAAACAGGCGGGAATGAAATGAATCAATGTTTACCGCCTGCAAACCAACGAAATCATTGCTCCTTATTTGTACGAGTGACTACCAAACGGACAGGAAACAGGCATCAAATGACCTGCTAACAGGGAGCAAGCAAGAAGCAACCAAACATCACACGACAACCAAGCGACCACAGTAATAAGATACCAGAAAAAAGATAATAGAATAACAGAAACAAGAGTAAAGAAAGAAGAAGGTGTTCCCCCTACACATTTTAATAAGGGGGATAGTCTGAAAGGGGGAAGTTCATACAGCGAAAGAATGCAACAGGTAGAAACTCAGGGACAACAATTTGTTCAGATTCGGAACCAAATCACTGGCAGAGATGACCGAATGCAAAAGAATGTCAAACAAGGGTTATTCGACTTGATAAGGGCGGTTTCTTTAGATAAATTTAGATTAAGAGTAGAAATTTACCAGCAGGTAAAACAGCTCTGCGAAAAACATCAGCTTACTCGTTATTTAACCAATCCAACCCTTGTGTCCTTTGATCTTGGAGAGTTCCTTACCCACATCAATTGCTTTTATGGCGATAGTGTGGAGCAAATACTGGAGAAGCGAATCAAAGACGATTACAAAAAAATAGTGCTTCGTAAAGTTCGCCCTAAACAAAGCATATCTGTTGATGTTAAGGAATCAAAAAAGACAAAGCACGCTACTTTGCCTTCTCTGGAAATAACCAACCCACACTCTTACAGAAATCAGCTATTACGTAAACTGACGGCAGTAAGCAACAATAAGGGTACAAGTACGTAAACCATTGGTACCTAAATACAAAAGTATTCTACAGAGTGACTTGCCGTTTACAAGTAAAAATAGCTAGGGGCTATGATTGTTGAATAACGAAGTAAGGAGATATTATAGGTGAAACCTCACTTTTGCTTAGACAATGACCGCCTAACAAAAAAACAGATAAATACCACTTGGTGGACTCTAAGCTCCCCTTGTCTAATACCTGATGAAACAGTCCAGAGTAAAACAACTTATATACCTGCTGTAAATATCTGGCTTTTGCTGTTTCATTACCTCCACCTATACGATGCCATTCTTTCTAATAATTGCCTGGTTAAAAAAAATAGTAGGAATCCCTTCTACCCCCAAAGCATTAGGTATTCCGTTAACGGCGCTTAAAAAACATACGTATATCACTGGAAGAAGTGGTAGCGGAAAAAGTGAGTTAATGAAGGTGCTTTTCTACACACTCCAAAAGCAGAGCCATAAAAACCATCAATATAGCTTACTCTTACTAGACCCACACGGAGACTTGGCAGAAGAAATGTTTAGTTTCCAGCTCAATGGTCAGAAAGAAGGCGGTAGAGAAAGAGTTCTTTACATTGACCCTTATATGGAGTCAGGGTATACCCCAGTGATTAACCCATTGGAGTTACCAAATAATATCAAAAACCCTGAAGAAAGAGATGCGATGATTGACTTACTTAGCCAAGAGCTGGCTGGCATCTTTCAAGAAATGATTGTAGGTAGCACGCTGTCTTTGCAAATGGAAGCATTGCTTGTGCCTTGTATTGCAGTACTACTCAGAAAGTGAAACAGTAGTCTCAGTGAGCTTCAGCGTTTTATGGATGATGAGTTAAACACTGATTTAGTACAACTTTGACAGCAAAGCCCTCACCCAAGGCATCAGGAGTTTTTTAAATCAGCCTTTACGACTAATTCTACTTACCGTATCACGAAGCAATCTATCTATACCAAATTACAAAGTCTACTCAACTCCCAAACCTTTTATCATCTAACTGAAGGTAAAAGCACAATTAACTTGGAAGAAGCCGTGGATTCGGGGAAAGTGATCATATTTAACCTGGCACAATGAAAAATGGGTACCGAAACATCTCAACTCTTTGGTAGGCTTATTATTTCATTGTTGCAAAGTATTGCATTAAGGAGGGTGTATCAGAGCAAAGCCAAAAGGAAACCAACCTTTTTATTTATCGATGAATGCCAAAACTATTTATCAGCCACCAGCATTGAGCGTATTCTTGCTGAATCCAGAAAATATGGATTACACTTGATATTAGCAAACCAAAATCTCGCCCAGATCACCAGTAAAAAACTCAAAGAAACGATTCTTTCTAATACCAGTGTAAAGTTTGTAGGGGCTAACTCTCCTACCACCTTACAGCACATGGCAAAAGAACTAGGGATCAAAACCAAGGAGTTTGACAACTTAAAAAAACACGGGTTCTTCTTACGTGCAGGAGGGGCTGCCCCACGTATGTTTAAACCACCAGCCTTTTTGCTTCGCCAAAAGAAAAAATATCATCTAAAAGCGGCTGATAAAAAAGACCTCAAAAAACATCTTACTTGAGAGGCTGGCTCTTATATCGCTAAAAAACCACCACAAGATTATGAAGAGCTAAGGCAACAAAACGCAGCCCCTAAACCTAAATATGGCATTGATAGTAATGCATAATCATTTACATTATCAAACAAATATGCCTACAGCCAAAACGCCCGCCTTTCGCACCGTTACTTTTGCCCAATCTAATATTTTGTCGGCGCTTGCCAAATACAAATTCCTGACCGCCTCGCAAATGGTAGATTTAGGAATTATGAGTAAAACCAAAAACATCAACGAAGCATTGCGTGAGTTGAGGCAAGGATTGAAAAAAAACCAGCCACTGGTAGCACATCAAACGTTTGGGGCGATTCCTCAACTAGGTAAGCTTGAAAATATTCATTACTTGACCAAATACGGTAAACAAGCGTTGATTCATCACCTGGGGTTACTACCTAACGAAGTTAAACTACCAGCATGAACAGCTACGCTGTTTTACCAAGACTATTTCCATCGCAAAAACACCGTAAACTGTGAAATAGCGATGAACCTACGGGCAGCACAAAACAACCTAGAAGTTCATTATTGTAGTCGTTATTTTGATACACTATGAAACAATCGCCGTGATAAAAATCTTCGCTCCAGAAATAAATTTGCTATCAAAAACAAAGCTTTTTTAGTGCCTGATATGGTATTCCAGACAATTGATACAACAGGAAAGAAAGCGAGTCTATATACACTTGAAATGTACAATGGTAAGAACACGCTTAGAACCTTGGAGCAACTAAAAAAACACGTAGAAGCTATCGAACTATGAAGCATTAGTGATGCTTATGGTGTATCTTATGGACATCAAGTACTGTGCGTTTTTGAAAAAGAGTCGTTGATGAAAGCTACGGTTAAGAGGATACAAGATGATACCATATTTACACATGTTAAAAGCTATTTCCTATTCAAAACATTGGATAAAGTAATGAGCAATCCAATTGAATTTGGTAACAACTGGCAGAACCTTGCTTGATCTATCACTAATTTATACATACCACAAAAAGCCACTCAAAATACCGCAAACCTACAAGTAAGTGATTTACATAACTTAGCGAACTTCTAGTTCAAATTTTACTTATGACCGAGTACCTAGATGAGCCCATTCCACACAGTTGTTTTTATAGACACCCAAAATGTACACCTTGGTATTCAATCTTGTGGTTGGTTGCTGGATTGGGCAAAGTTTATGACCTTGTTGAAAGATAAGTTCAAAGCCGATAAAGTGTGTATGTTTTTGGGCTACTTGTCAGAATACGAGTGATTTTACAATAGATTAAAAGCATTAGGCTATACCCTATACTTCAAAACCATTACTAGAAATAAGCATTCCATCAAGTGAAACGTAGATACCCACCTAGTTCTCAGTGCTGCCCAGCATTACTATGAGCAAGATCACAAACACTTTATCTTGGTAAGTAGTGATGGAGATTTTGATGTGCTGGTGAAGTTTTGGAAGGAGAAAGGAGTGTTTGGGAGGCTAATCGTGCCTGACAGTCGTACTACCTCAAAGCTTCTGAAAAATATCACTAACAAAAGTGAAAGATTTGACTTATCAACTGCACAAAGCAGATTATTCAGAAAATAAAAAAATGGAGGCGCATGAACAGGCACTAACACCTGAACGATCGGACCCTCCTCATGAACGTGATTTGATTGTAGAGATTTTTTGAGGTATTGCAAGTTTTTTTTGATACTCAAGAAGAAGTGAGTCCATTCAGATAACTGTGTCAAAAAAATATAAAGTACTGATAATCAATGATCATTTTTTGAAAAAGTACAGTTTAATGAACGCTCTCGAAGAAGTTACACAACCTTGCTACTACTCTATAAACTCTAAAATCATTATAAAGAGAGTTCACCTTTTTAATATAATATCTACTTCCCCAGGTTTTAAAGATTTATCTCCAAAAAGCTTTGTTTGAGTTTTGGTAGACTTCGTTATTGGCTTATATAAAATTCTTTCTTTATGATGAGGAAAGTGTTTTTTTAGTATCTCACGTGTAGTATTTAAGGTAAACTCTCTCTTATCGGTTCTAATGTAAATGACACTATCTTGTTTCATAAGTTTCGAGCTACTACCAAAGACATTATCTAACAAATCATAATAGTTTTTTTTATTAAAAAACCTACCTTTATGTTTTACACTACTAATCTTTGGCTTATCCTCTTCGCCTAGCATCCATAATCTAAGCCACTGATCAGCATGATAATCTGTAATAGAATAATAGGGAGGAGAAGTAAAAAGTAAAGAAAACTTTTTCTCAGCATTAATATTTTCTAGTTCAATAGTACTATCTCCATAAAGTACTGAGCTATCAGCTATTTTGGGCATTCCCTTCTCATAACGCCAATTTATTTTTTTTAGCATCAGTTTCAGAGGGTTAACATCAGGAGGACTACTCATATTATTAGCTTTCCACCATTCTACCGAATAGTTCATACCCATAGACTTGGTCATTCTCATTTGGTTTGATAAACCTTCCCCAAGCTTTGCGTGTAAAAATACCAAAATGATAGACATTAGTGTGGAATCTACATCATCATTTTTCCAATCAAGATTTTTTCGTGCAAAGAGAAGGAACTTCAAAACATCATCACAATAGCATATTCTATAAAATTCTGGAAGTTTTTTAATTGCCCTATTATAGTAATTTCTCTTATCATATATTTCATATAGGCGATCTACAACATCCTGTTTTGGAGCTGGGTTTAATTTTACCTTACCATAAAGCCAACCCACTGGATTAATTTCTATTCCTAACCCATGTCTTCCCAAAGCTCCTCCGGCATAAATACTAGTGCTTCTACCAGCAAAAGGATCGAGTATGTGATCACCTCGTTTTGAATACTTATTGATTACATCAAAAGCAAAATCCACTGGAAACATGGCATAATAAGGGCCAAACCTCGCCCACCTTGCTTCTGGGGTTTTAAAACCTTTGATGATATTTTTAATTTTGGTTTTAACCATTTGTTGTTTCTCTTATTTCTCTGGCAATGTCTTCAAAAATTCTTTTACCTAAGTTTAAAGGCAGGGCAGCCTCCGCGTGTGCGGAAATTAATGGTGATATCGAGTTTGGGTATTGATTCGAAACCAGTTTATCTAATAATTCCATTACATCACCAAGCCTAGCAAACTGATTTGGGTTAGCAGTTCTGAGATCATGTTCATAATCATTGTAACTGGCTATGACTGGAACGATCTTTTGTCCAGATGCAGTTTTATAAAAGAACTTTCTACCAAAATAGGTATCTAAACCATAAGGCTTTTTGCTTTCAGAGAAAATGATATTATTCTTAATATAATCATCATCCAATAGTAATACAGATTGCTCTGGAAATTTATCCGTAATTCCATCCTTTGTAGTATCTATTTCTAGAAAGTGATTAAAAAAGTTTCCAGATTTTTCAATGCCTACGATTAACAGATCAGTATCATTTATTTTTTTCTGTAAATGATTGATCCTTTTTATTTCATAAGAAATAACCTTGGCAAGCCAGGAAGATGTACTGAATACAGCAAGAGGGCCATCCAGAATAAATGCTACTCGTCGAAGTGTAGATAACCAACCGTCTACTTTTTCAAAAGTCCTTAAAAAATTGACAAATACTAATTTTTCAATGGTAGCCATAATTTGACCAAACATTTCTCCATTACTCCCACCTGGGTTCATCAACTCATGGAGTCTCAAAGCATCAGTTGAGTACAAAGATTCACCTGAATGTGGGCAAGTATATTCTCCCATACCATAAGTCATGTCTTGATCAGCATAATCCTCTATTGGGGACTTGGGTAATTTTGTAGTACTAAAATTAGCTCTTTTAATACTGAATAAATATTCGTATGTTTCTAGTAAAGATTCTCCTCCATCAAAACCAGTATTTGCCAATGATTCAAATAAAGCCTTTCTCAATGATGCTTTGGCACTTTTTTCATTATCCAGAATAACATTACAACCAGGGAAGACAGTATCAATAGTAGCTGCTTCTTCGGTTTCTCTGAATTTTTTCGGGTCAATGAACTTTTCTTTTTCTAGTTTGGCTATTTTACTTAAGAAAATTATTACAGATGCCACAGTGATATACCCAAACTCAGCTCCTGGATAACCATTCATTGCTTTGGCAGTTAAATTGCTGCCATCGAAGGCAATTACTAAATCTGGCTTGAGATTATTCTTTCTTACCTCATTTATATGTATTATTTTCTCATTGAAATCATCATCTTCCTCTACTTTTTCTCTTATCTTAAATCGTTCTTGTAATTCTTTTACTTTATTTGATTCAAGTATTCTACGTAAAGGTTCGTAACTAGCAAATTCTCCCTCAAAACTCATGACTTTCTTTGATTTACTTGAAACAATTTTACTTGAACGGGTATTACGAATAGATTACTCAAGGTTTTCACTCTTAAAAAACCTTTGTCTTGTGCTCTTCTAATTGATGGTTCAAAATCAGCAAAGTCATAATACTTACAGAGTTCTTTCGTTTCATCGGTATTATTGAGGTGACTTATAAACCAGTTAGCTGTATTTTTTAAAATATTTTTTTGAATACTACTTACCTCTTGAGTCGCATACACCATCCCTATTTTATATTTCGCTCCTTCCTTCGCCGTTCTTACCCAAACATCAGAAGTATCTAAATCACTTCCTGCTGGCAAAATATTATGTGCTTCTTCTACATATACTAAAATCTCAGGTGGGTTATCACCATTTCTGAAAGCTTTTTGATTTTCTCTAAAAATGTACCACATTATACGTTCGGCAGAGGATTTGTTTAAATCGGGTTCTCCACTTGACTGGTCAATGATGACTAGTTTACCTTTGACCAAGTGTTTATATATTTCTTCTGAATAATCAAGTCTGGTATCTGCACTATGTTGCTCTGCCGCCTTTCCTATTTTTCTTGTTCCATTGGGATACTGAAACACACCAATTATCTTTTTAAAGTTATCATCAGCCCATCTTTCACCAGAACCATTTGGGCGATTTACATAAGTTGTTTCAAAATCATTATACCCTGAATTACGTTCCCTCATGAATTTATCTAATGCCTCAAATGCATTAGCGAGTTGCCCCCAGGTTGGACTAGTATTTCCAAATGTTTGAGCCGCAGATTGGTATTCAGCGGCATTATCTCCTTGGTAATTTTGCAAAGCAGCAATCAGATTTGCATTAAAAAGACGGGTAGTATTTGGTCTAATATTTTGAGGGATTGCGAAACCTGCCCTAGCAAGGACTGAACGATAGGCAAGAACTCGCCTATTATAACGAGTCAGAGCTCTTCTATCATTTACATCAGGTTTTTCAAAAATGACCTGTAAAAAATTTTTGATATAAGTTGCAGAATCATCACTGAGAACGCTACCAATTATGGACTTCCCTGTTTGTAGATTATCATCAGTAAAGAAGTTCAAGAGCATTAAATTTCTATCAGGATCATTTGGATGAGGTGTGATACCGTAGGTTACTACTTCATCAGATTTTGTTGAATTAGGTAATTGTTCCCAAATATTTTTCAGGGCATTTGGATTATCGTTACCATCAGAATCCTGTGAGTTTTCATTAGCATACTCCCCATTAGGATCAAATATAATTTGCCCAATCCTTAATGGTTTATCTTCAGAGTTACTAGTTTTCCTTAGTTCGAAAACTGATTTTGCAATGATTTTGGTTGTATTGGATTTACCTGTACGAGTCATACCAAAAAGAGCTGATTTTTGAGATAATAAGTCAGCAGGATAAATGTATACAGGTACATCATCAATTTTTTGATATTTTCTATTCGTTGAAGCATATCTTACCTGTCCTAGTCTTACCCTCTCTGAGTTTTTATATTTTTCAATATGTGAACGAAGGGTAGATGAATCACAATAATTAATTATCTCTTCAAGGGCTTTACTGTTTGGCTTGTATACTTTCAAACCTTGATTAGGATAGTAATTAGAAATATCACTGCCAAATTTTAAACTCAAAGGTGCTTCGGAATTTCTCTGATCTTCTTCAAAATAGAAGGTGCCTATAATTCGGCATTGAATGCCTGCAAACCCTAACAACCTCCTAGTTCGATAATCCATAGCTCCTTCTTCATCCCAATTAGTATTTGTTTCACCGCTAATTCTCTGTGCGGTCTCAACTCTAATTCGCTCAGCCTCTTTATCTTGTGGCAGATGAGCAGAATCCATAACACGAAGTAAAATAAATGAAGAGTCTTCATCTTTAAAGTCGATGTTGTCTGAAGTAGGATCAACTCTTGTAGCTATTAGGAAACATAAACTCGGAATACCACCAACCTGCTGACGATGATAATCATGCACAACTACTTTAGCAGTTTCATAATTAATAGAGTACAAATCTCCTATATATTGATTTATTTGAATGAGTTTTTCAAATCGTTGTTTTACCTCATTTTCTTTATTAAAATCAATATCTCCTTGGATTGCATTGACAATACTCATATTTGAATAAGGTTAAAAAGGATACACGGCTTAGGTTTTGTTTTTTAAAATGTTGATAGATAGAAAAGGCCTTTATCCTATGAGTGAAAAATAAGTTGTAAAATATGCATTTTCTTTATACATCAAAAATTTCCGTTCGTCTTTTGAGTATTATTGTATCCCCTCATTCAAAGGGGTGCTATCCTAACCTTGTTGCATTTTCCAATTGCTGGGCAGCAAAAGAGGTAGTTTTTGGATAGGGTGGTTGTTGAAGAACTGTGTTAAAAATCAAATTTTTCTCCAAATAAAATTTGTTATTACCCTTTGTTGAGTTGATAATCATCTTGATAAAGGGTTTCATTTTTTATCACGGCAAAAAACTGTCTTACTAACTTATGCATTATTGCAACCATAGCGATTTTGTGTGGTTTCCCCTTGGCTCTTAGTTTTTCGTATAAAGCTTTGCAAGCACTATTATATCTTTTGGCAGACTTCGCACAATTATAAAGCAGGCTTCGCAGTTGGGGATGTCCTTTTTTACAAATACGTCCTCTTTTCTGATACCTTCCTGATTGGTAAATATTAGGGGCAATCCCAATAAATTTAGCCAACGCCTTGGGAGAAGAAAAGTCCTTGAGTCCTTGAGTAAAAAGTAATAAAAAAGTGGCAGTTTTTTTACCAATACCTTTGACACTTACTCCATACACGAGTTGCTTTTGATAATTTTGAGGCAATTCCTGTGTTACTTTTTCCTCCAGTTGTTTTTGCTGACGTTGCAACAATTCAAGTTGGTCTTCTATCATCATTACACTTAAATCATCAGGCTGGGGATGGAAGCTTAGTTCACTGATACGGTTTTTTAACTTCTGTATATCATTTTGTAAATGCTGTAGATTCAGTAAACGATGACGGTGGGTTTGCCAATCCTTGTCAGGAAGCATCATACCCTTTAACTGGCGCTCTTCACCAAGTCTTTGAAGCATCACTGCATCAGAGGCATCAGTCTTACTAATAGAAAGTAATGATTGAGAATACCCTTTGCTAGCCGCTGGATTAACTACTGTTAAAATAAAGCCTTGCGCCTGTAAAGCATAAGCCAAAGGGAAATGATACAAACCAGTAGCTTCCATTACTCCATGACTGTCGGAAGGAAGTTGTGCTATAAACGCTTCTATTTTATCTAATTGGTTCTTCAACTCCCCTTGAACAAGTTCTCCATTCTTATAATAAGCATAGTGAATTGTCAATTTCCCAATATCAAAACCTATGTAATGTGCCATAATTTGTTAATTTTACATCTTGCTATTTAATGAAATTCCGTATGGATATTATCTTCATTACACAGGCTTGATGCCTAAAGAACTGTCCAACATATACGGAAATATAGGAAGTAGCCATATCTTGACAGACAGGGTGAAGCCCTAAGGTTTTATCAGTGTGCTACTTCCTTTTTATAAAAAAACAAATTTTATTTGCCTTCACAAAACATTGTCAAATGTATGAGGTTTTTGTGGCAAACCTGACGGATTTTAAGTACTCAACTGTAAGGGTTTACTTTTATGCTGTTTACAAAAATACACAATTAACCACAACACCACTATTGAAACCAAGACTGAGAGAGTTCAGTGAACTGTGTCAGATAATATTCAGTATTATAGTTTTAGAATAGTCGGAAAATATTCGTTTTTAATCAGTTTGACGTAGTATTTGAAAGCAAAACCCTGTTTTCATAATAATCACCTTGAGTCCACAAAAACCACCTGTTTAACAAAAAAATCATAGCAATGCCTTAATCATTGGGTTTTAGCATAAGCTGACTAACGACTATTTCGAACACAAGCTACTCAAAATCAGAGAATTGTGAGTATTCGTGTAGTGATTGCTTGATAGGTTAGTATCAGTAAACCAACAAGAAGGGATATTAATTTTTGCCAAACTTGATAAAAGTATCAAAAAACCACTTCGCAATCAGGTAACCAATGCTGGATTTTTCGGAGTTCCTTCGACTTAATTGGATTGCTGATCAGCACTAACTCCCGTAATTGAGGCAATTTACTAAGACCTTTTGGTAAAGTGGTCAAACAGTTATTGCTTAAATCTAATCTTCCTATCATCTTGAGACTTTCAATACTATCTGGTAAAGAAGTTAATTGATTATTTCCTAATTCTATATCCTTCAATAAGGAAAGATCTCCGATATTTTCAGGCAAAACTATTAGCTGATTAAAAGATAAATCCAATACTTGCAATCGGGTTAGTTTACAAATACTTTCAGGTAAAGTAACCAGTTGATTTTCTGACAAGTACAGCTCTTGTAATTGAGTGAAGTTCCCTACATCTTCAGGCAATGTGGTTAACTCATTATCTGATAGGTTCAAATATTTGAGTTGGGTAAGATTACCAATGTTTATAGGTAATTTTGTCAACCTGTTATCCTCTAAATCCAACACTCTTAATTCAGAAAGTTTATTGATACCTGTCGGTAAAACTGCCAAGTGATTGTTTATTAAATTGTAGAAATTAAAAAGGGTATAAAAAATTGAATTCCAATTAATTATACCCATAATTCATTGCAAAAGGTTATTATTATATCTCCTAAAACATCATAATAGCTTTTACAATGAATATACATTTTAAAAAAACTTTCGTAAAGAACTATCCTCTTTAGTAAAAAAATATTTTCGTGGTCATTTTTGTGAGGAGGTCAACATATTTACTACCATTTCGGAAACATTTGATAAATCGTGTTTGAGTTTAGAGGAATGCACTAAACTAGAAAAGCTTCTGCAGGTTTTTTATTTGGGTCAATTGGTAGGTTTACCTACTTTGAACAGTATCTTAGTGAAGCATGGGGTTGTGAGCAATTCTGCTCAAATCAGCTATCAAAAGTTGGCTTCTAATTTATCTATTAGCACCATTCGGAAGCTATTTGAAGAGGTTTTTTCGGCTCAGTTGGGTCAGGTACTCCAAGAAATGAGTGAAAAAGATTCAAGTTGTTGGTCAAAAACAACGGTCACTGTTGTGTTGGATGATAGCGTGTTTCGGTGTTGGCTATCTTCTCAGAATCATTTGAAAGATTTTGAGGAGTGCTACGGGAAATTTTTTAGTGGTCAGTTTGGTACAAGTGTGTATGGTTTTCGGGTGTTGACCCTTGGGGTGAGCATTGATGGGGTATTTTACCCACTTTTCTTTGATTTTATCAAGAAGAAAACCTCCAACGCTTATCAGAAACCAGCAAAAGTAGCTCAAAAGCTTGTGAGGCGCTGGGGAGAATATCGCAAAAAGCTGACTAGAACTGGGTATGATTTTCCTACACTTCACCTGAGTTGTGACAATGGATATAGTAATGAGGCTTTGGCAGAAAGTTGTGCCCAAAATGGACTTTGTTACATCAGTGTAACCAAAAAATCTCATTATGTGGTAATAGAGGGTCAAAAGGTAAAGCTCTCTGATTGGATTGAGAAAGAATTTATCCCAGCAGAGCAAGCTCATCAAGCGAGTCAAAAAATGCTTCCTGAGGAAGATAAAACCACTTTTAAAAGGAGAATAAGTGCCTATTATTGTAGCAAGAAACAAGCTGTAACTTTGCTGTTTTTTCGGCTCAATGGATCAAAGAAAGTAAGTGTTATTTATAGCACAAGTAAACATATTTTCGCCAAAACCTTGCGAAGACACTGGTTTCAGAGAACTTATATTGAACAGTTTTTCAAATTACTCAAACATGTGCTCCAAATTGGGGAAGCCAGAACAAAAGACAAAAAAGGTTTTGAATTCAAGTTATACCGATTTTCTTATGTAGCCTTGCACGCACAAAAACTGGTGAAATGGATCAGAAAACAAATGAAGGGTTTTAACAAAAAAGGGTTCATTACCATACAGCGAACCCTTAATTCAGACCCGGATATTTTAGACCTTTTGCAAGAAAAATTAATAGCAAACATTTGTAAATCAAATAGTTATAAACAATGAAATAATTACAAATTAAAGATAAGCTTTGTAACTGAACAAAGCTTTTAATCTCGTCTGGTAAAGCTATTAATTTGTGATTATGTAATATTAGATTTTGTAAGCTAAATAAATGACTAAGTGGCTTAGAAAGCCTTTCAAAGGTCTCAAATGACATATCTAGCTCTTTCAATTCGTTTACTTGAACAATTTGTTCCCCATCAATGTCTTCAAATACCTCATCAAAGAAGTGCTGGTAAAGTATTTTGTAGTTATTAAGGTAATAGGCTACATCAATGTCTGGTAATCCTTTAGCCATTTCAAGTGCCAAAGTGACATTGGTTGTATCAATAGAGCTAAGTAAGCGTAAGAATTCTTCAAGGTAACTCATACCAAGCAAGTAGTAACAAAATTATAAATTAATAATCATAGCAAATATAAATAGATTAGACTGTTTTAAACAACGGAAAGTATCACAACCAGCTATCAAGCTTACTGTTAGTCCTGACTAAAAGTTGTTCTACTTAATATTAGCAAGTTTACTTTAAAATAAACTCCCCAACCTTTCATCATTCTTACCATAAATGTATGAATCTCTTATTCTGATTTTTTAGCTCAATGATTTAAAGAGCAAAAACAACCCAAATCATTGATTGTCTAAATCTGTCTCGATTATTTAGCATAGATAAATACATTGAGACAATACACTCTAATATTATGCAGAATTACCTTGAGTCCACAAAAACCACCGTTTTTTAAAAAAACCAGCAGGAAAACCTACTGGTCAATCTTGATAATAATGATGCCTACTCTTCAAAAGTAACTTCCATCCTTATCGTAGCATAATCTTCAAGAATAGATTCAATCTTGTTGTGCGAGATAGACTTACGTTTCAAAAAATCGTACCGAGCATCTTTGTACTTGATTTTTCTTGCAGGTGGAAGCTTAGGATACACGTTTTCTAAAAAGTGATGAAAAGCTTCTTCTAAAGTATCAAATTTCTTCATAATAAGTGTTTTAGGTCACATAGACCATTTTTATTTTTTTGTTAGGCTTTGTATTTACTTATTGTGTATTTAAAAATCAACATTTTTTTTGATACACCGCCTATCATCTAATAAATATTTAATTCAGTAAATAGCCATAGAAGCTGTATACTAAAATTAAAATACTTAAGATAATGAGTTATGTCAAAAATATATTAATGCTCCTAAAAATGGCTCTCTTGCTTTCAGCAAGGCAGCTTATTTTATTACACTATATTAACACCAGAAAGAAAGTGAAAGACTTTAGAATGGATAAGGTTTTTGAAATGGCTTCGAAAAAGAAAAACCTGTCGTAAGACAGGTTCTAAAATGTCGGGGTGGCAGGATTCGAACCTGCGACCCCCTGCTCCCAAAGCAGGTACGCTAACCGGACTGCGCCACACCCCGAACAATTTTTTAGGAAACTCAAATAAAAATTTGAAAGGTTATTTTTTAACCTATATCAAAATTAACTAAATTGAGTCAAACAGTTGTTTACACTATATTTACACCGAAAAATAGTGCAGTAAAAAGTTTAAATAAAGAAGTGTTGATAAGCAAGTGATTACCAACACTTTATACTTGTGATTCCAGATGGACTCGAACCATCAACCTACTGCTTAGAAGGCAGTTGCTCTATCCAGTTGAGCTATGGAACCAATAAAAGTATGCTTTAAAAAGAAAACCCGTAACGTTACGGGTTTTGGATAATTTGATAGTCGGGGTGGCAGGATTCGAACCTGCGACCCCCTGCTCCCAAAGCAGGTACGCTAACCGGACTGCGCCACACCCCGAACAAATAACAATCAAATAGCGGAGAGAGGGGGATTCGAACCCCCGGTACGATTTCTCGTACGCATGTTTAGCAAACATGTGGTTTCAGCCACTCACCCACCTCTCCGTGAATGTTTGTTGATTGTTTCTATCAAATTGGATTGCAAAGGTAACAGATGTATTTTAATTATCAAATGAAACTCAACTTTTTTTTAAAAAAATTTAAGCTCTTTATAATCAAGTATTTAAACAGCAAATGATCTATCAATCAATGTACTCTTTTTTTGTACCTTGTTAGTGATTTCAATAACTCATACTGCTTCGTTTTGCAATGTGAATGCAAATTTAGTATTGAAAGGAAAATATCCAAAACAAATAAAATTTAAATTTACTATTAGTACCTTTGTTTAGTAATCAAACAAGTTAGAGTACTCTTATTTGGGCATGATTACTAAAATAAATGAATGTTTCACCTTCTTGTATGCACAAGAACCTTCCAACTATTTGCGCACAAACTCAATGGGATTACAGTGGTACCAGGACATAGGCATAGTTGAATATATACTCATAGCCACATTTTTAGTAGCTACTACATTTTATATATTAAGAATACGCCGGATTGCCCATGCGTTAAACACCCACTATCGATGGGTATTCTTTAAACTTCCGCTTCGCATTATCTACTTTGCTTTGCTTATTATAGCCCTGTTAGGTCCATCGTTTGGTTTTGGCAAAAAATCTATTGCCGTAGTAGGCAAAGATATTTTTATTGCGGTAGACCTCTCTTTATCAATGAAAGCCACCGATATACCACCCTCAAGGCTAGAGAAAATAAAATACGAGTTAAGCAATATCATCAACACGCTCAAGTCTGATCGCATAGGCCTGGTTATTTTTTCGTCCAGTGCATTTATGCATTGCCCCCTCACCTACGACAAAGGAGCGCTTAACCTTTTTACCCAAATACTGAATACCAACCTGATGCCCATAGGCAACGCTGGTACCGATTTTTATGCTCCTTTAGAGCTGGTACTCAAAAAATACCAAGAAGCAAACAAGTCGAACAGAAAACAACAAAATGAGTACGCTAAAGTGGTGGTATTATTTAGCGATGGTGAGGAGTTTGGCGATCGTTACACAGCAATTGTCGACCAGTATAAACAAAACAACATCAGGGTGTTTACCGTAGGTGTAGGTAGCTTACAAGGAGGCAAAATACCTACCTCACTGGGCTTTAAAAAAGATAAAAAAGGTAAAGTAGTACTTTCAAAACTAAGTACTACCAGTTTGCAAACCATTGCCGAACAAACCAATGGACGCTTTTTTGAGGTATCGGAAACTAAAAACGAAATTCCCGAACTCATCAATACAATTCAGGAAATAAAAGGGCAAAAACTGGATGTACGCAACATAGATGTATCCTCTAACAAATATGCTTATTTTGCCTGGGCAGCGTTGGCACTGTTGTTTCTTGATGTATTAATTACAGTAAAAGTTATTAGTTTATGATCAAGTATTTGACCATATTATCATTGTTTTTGGTTATCAACCCTCTTACTTACGTATCTGAAGTAAACGATACGCAGTGGAAGGCTCAGAAAGCTTTCGAAGACAAAAACTACCTAGTAGCCATCCACAGGTACGAACACTTGGTGGAGCAGCTTCAAATAAATGATCCCAACGTTTATATTAACCTGGCACACGCTTATTACAAAACAAAAAAATGGCTCAATGCCCGCAAGTATTATGTGTTGGCATCTAAAAATGAAAACCCTACCTTAAGCTCACTTGCCTATCACCAATTAGGTATGATCTCTGAAGAAAACTATAACCAAGACTCTTCGATAGAAGACCTCCGAACTGCCCTCAAGCTTTTCAAGAAAGCCATCAAAAAGAACCCCAAAAACCTGGAGGCACGCTATAATTACGAGTTGTTACGAAAAAAACTAGAAGCACTAAGAAAATTTGCCGAAAAGAATTCCTCTAAGAAAAAACGTAAGTCTCAATCGAGAAAGACCAAAAGTAATGGCAATGGTGAAAAGCAGAAAACAGTTTCTGAAGAAGGAGAAGGTGACTCTGAGGAAAAACGTGCCAAGAAAAAGGAATCAAAAAATGGGAAAGACCGCCTCGAAAAACAAGACCCTGAGGGCAAAGAGGATGGTTCGAAAACAGGTAATAAAAAAAAGGATAAAAATAAGCTAAGAGAAGATAAACTCAAAGCAGTAAATATTAACCAGGAGAAGATCAAAACTATATTTGAAGCCCTCAAAAACCAGGAAATTCAATATTTACAACAAAAAAGACGACGCAATAAAAAGGCTAAAAAGGGGTACGAAAAAAGTAAACCTGACTGGTAATTAGGATAGGTGAGGCAGTACATTCCTCACCCAATGTTTATTCTATTTCTTCCATTGGTATAAAGTCAAAGACAAGCTCAGTAAACGAACTGAAATAATCACCCAGGTCTTTCATATCCTCATCTTCTTCTTCGTAGTACCAAGTGATGTTAATTTCGCAATTCTCTTTTTCCTCCAGTGCCTCTACAATTTTAATCAATTTTGCAACCATAGCCGAAGTTCCCGTGTTGATATACACAAGTTTAAACAACACATTTGTTTGAGCCTTTGGTTCATCTTCAATATATGCCTGAAGGTCAGCCAAGATGGGGTTATAGAAAGCTTCTGCGTCTTCTGGGATAGAAATACCTTTAATTTCAATGCTACCTTCTTCTGGGTTAAAATGAACCTGAGGGGTAGTATCCGTCTCTTCAACAAATAATTCTTCCATCATAAAAATATATCGCGTGTGGACACTTTGTGCTATTAGTATTTTTTTTTCCTGAAAAACTTCTACTATATAATCACTGACAAGCTTTTATATAAGGCATCAATGTCTTCATGAATGGGGTACACCTTGTATTATACTTGACATTATACGTTTCACAACAATCAGCATCAAATGTTTGATACATCATTCTTATTTATATAAGCGATTGTGATTATTTATGAAGTCATCAGAAGTTTGAGTTGAAATTTAAAAATAGTGAAATAACTTTCAAAATCAATTATGCAAGGGGAAATTATTTAATGGCCTGATTAGCCAAGGTGTACACCTATCACCAAAATATCGTCTATCTGCTTGTGTTCCCTTTTATGCTTTGGGTCATACATCCAGTCTTTCAAGGTATTATCCAGCATTTTCTTTTGCTCTACCATTGGTTTTTCGTGGATTTCGAAAAGCAGTTTGCGAAGTTTTTTCTTGGCAAAACGTCGTCCTCTTGGTCCGCCAAATTGATCTTGAAACCCATCAGAAAACACATAAAAGGTGGTAGGTTCGGCAAATGATACGGTATGTTTGGTAAATACGCGCTCTTTGTCTTTCTGAAAGCCTCCAATAGGCAGTTCACTCGACAACAAGATGTCCATTTCACCATTTTGCATCAGTGTAAGTGGGCTACTTGCTCCAGCAAACTCAAGGGTGCGGGTTTCTGGATCAATCACAATGAGTGCTATATCCATTCCATCCCGATTTTCAGTTTCGTCTTGCTTGAGCGTAGTACGTATGTTTTTATGTAGTTCGTTTAGTACTTGATCGGGCGACGTAATGCCTTGCAGGTTGATAATTTGATTCAAGTAATCGTTGCCCAACATTGACATAATCGCACCAGGTACCCCGTGTCCGGTACAGTCTACTTCAGCAATAATTATTTTACCGTTTTTGGTAGTAAAATAATAAAAATCACCACTTACAATATCGCGGGGCTTAAAAAATATAAAGTGTTCGGGAAGGTGTCGGGTAATTTCTTCACTGAACGGCAACATTGACTCTTGGATACGCTTGGCGTAATTGATACTTGCCGTAATATTTTTGTTTTTACGTTCAATCTCATCCAATGCCTGTTCGAGGGTACGTTTTTGGCGGTTAATGGCCTCCTCTTTGGCAATGTTCTGCTGAATTTGCTTTTTGAGCTCAGTACTGTTTTCTTCCAGTTCTTTACTTTTCTTTTCTAACAATTGATTGATACGTTGGGTACGCACATTGTTGCGATAAAAGAAAAATGCCAAGGTAAGTACTGCTACAAAGGCAAAAGCTACTACTCCCAAAAGTTTATTACGTTGCGCAATACGATCGTCTTTTATTTTCTGGTTTTGGGTAAGCAGTAATATCTCGGTTAAATTTTGTTTTTTCTGGGCGTCAAACAGCGATTGAATCTCTTTAATTTTTTCTTTGCTCTTTCTTTGAGTAATCAACTCTTTGGTTTGGGCAAAAAGCTGATAATACTCATAGGCTTTTTGATAGTCATTGCGTTTGGCATATACTTCAGAAATCCCCCGATAAGCTTTTTGCATTTCTACGTCATCACCGTCAGTGCGTGCCACCAATAGCTCTTGTCGGTAATAACGCAACGCTAAAGAGTAATCACTTTTACGTAAGTACAAATCCCCTATTCTGTTGTAATTATAGGCAAGTACTTTTTTATCGTCTAAACCTTCTACCTGAATTGCCTTTAAGTGATACTCAAGGGCTTTTTCATAGTCAGCTACTGAGTTGTAATAGCTGCCCAGGTTGGTCAAGGTAGTAATCACACCTTTATTGTAGCCAATGTCTTGGCTTAGTTTCAGTGATTTTTCGTAAAACTCTCTACCAGATTTTTGGTCTCCTTTGCGTACATAAGTATTTGCAAGTTTGTTGTATGCCTTACTTACTTGTATTTTATTGCCGAGTTTTTCTTTAAACTTGAGCGATTTATGGTAGTATTCTAAAGCCTGTAGATAAGCTCCCTGGTCATAGTACACATTGCCTACATTGTCGGAGCTTTTGGCTATGCCAAGAAAGTAATTGAGTTTTTCGGAAATGTTAAGGGCTTCTTCGGCGTATTTTTTAGCCTGGAGGGGTTCACTTGAAATAAGTTCTTTATAGAGTTGGTTAAGTATCTTAACCCTGCTGGTGTCTGACTTGGTACTTTTGTAGAGAAGCTTAAGTCGTTCAATTTTGTTGTCTTGTAATAGTTGCTTTTTATTGGTAGGTTGCCCTAAAACAGGACATGCAAGTAATAGCATTACTACAAACAGTAAAGTATAACCTGATACTTTTAAGCCAATATTAGCACTATTAATCATATAGTTTTTTATTCACCTTCATACAGAGTACATTTTCCAAAATAACAAAGCCGTTGAATATGGAAATACTGTTGGGCAATTTTATTCCACAAAATACACATTTTCCATTATAAAAGCTCTTTTTTATGCTTTTAATATCTCTGTTAGATCAAGGTATACGCAACTTTTGTAATAGGTACATGTTTTGAAACAAGTTTTTCAAAACATGTACTTATGTGAGTATACAAAGTTTTAAATAACAATATAGAGTTCTTAATCTTCTGGCTCAAAAGAGAACATGTTGATTTTAAGTCCGGTACTTTTCATATAATCTTCGGCTTCTTCAGCAATACTGTCATCATCGTCAGGATAGTACCAGTTAATTGTTACAGAACCTCCATCATCTTCGTACTTCTTCAATGCACGCAGTACATCTAATATTCCACGAGAAGAACTCGTATTGAAGTAAGTAAGTCTAAAATTAAAGGTAATCGCATTTTTTACCTCTTGAACATATTGCTCAATCCATTTGATGATTGTATTATAAAATTCGTCGGTGTCTTCAAGGTAAGATTCGCCAGAAATTTCACATTCACCCGTAGAAGCATTCAAATGTACAGTAGGGATGTAGAAAACACCGCTTTCACCTTTAATCTCTAAATCTTCCATTTTTTAATAATTATATATTATTATTTATTTTCGCCAAAATACAAGTTAATACAATTTTATTATAGCATAAGTTATACTAAAAGCGTACCATATTATTATGAAAATCTTGTAAAAAAAATACTTTATTTTTGTACAGTTAAAAATAACACAAAAAATGAATATTCATTGCTCATTTCAATAATTTTCATTTCAAAGCTATCTGCAGTCAATGCAGCCTGTACTAAGCCAATGCCTGCCTCACTGCTTTCATCATTATGATATGGGTGATCTCTAAGTTCACGCTTATAAGCCCTTAGCTCACTTCTTTCGAGTTCTTTTATTTTATGGCAACGTTCTTTCAGGTCAGAGGTGATTGTATTTTTAACCATATTCCCCACAATTACTTTGTAGTGCTCATCTTCATTTACAATAAAAATAGTCCCTACCCTGTTTTTGTCACCAAAAAGATTTATTTCACTGGAATAATATAGAACATTTTGGGCTAATTCCATAAAAATAGAAAATACTTTCTTTGAAGCCTTTCTGTTGCCCTGTATTTCTGCTCTTATATCCCTGCTCAACTCAGCAATAAGCATTGCTGTAATCGGTCCTTTATAAGAAAGAATGATATTCTCCTGATTGATCTGATCGTGATACTCAAAAAAGTTAAACTCCTTGGTAACCTCTTTACTCATAGTCATTTAAATATATTGCGAAGTAAACAAAAAAGAAAAAGATTCCCAAACAAATAGGCGAACTGTCATGAATGCCTTAAGAATCATTGGTTTATTACACTTTTATACCAACAATGGTAATATCATCTCGTTGTTCTGTATCTTGTTGATGTTCAGCCAACGCCTTTACTACAATTTTTCGTTGTTCATTCATAGACAAGTGTCCATGCTCTGCCAACATCTTACGAAACCGCTTTTCACCAAACTTTTTTCTTCTTGGGCTTGCACTATCCACAAAACCATCAGAAGTCAGGTACAAAGTATCATTTTTTTCTAACTCAAAAGTTTTATTTTCATAGTCTCGTTGCATGCCTTCCAGCCAGCCTCCTATCGACTCCATATCTCCGGTAATTCTTGTCAGTTCCCCTTCTCTTACCAAAAACACGGGACGTTTTGCCCCGGCAAAGGTCATTTCTATCTTATCATCGTCGCGGTATTCGAGCCTGCACAAACAGACATCCATTCCGTCGCGATTGCTCGTTTCTGACTGCATCAGTCTGGTTCTTATACCTTCGTGCATCAGCTGTAGTATACGGGCGGGGCTATACTTTTTTTGGTTATTCACAATCTCATTTAGCAGAGAATTGCCTATCATGCTCATAAATGCTCCAGGTACCCCATGCCCGGTACAGTCAACCACCGCAAGGAATGTAAACACCTGAAAGCCTGGCAACATTGCTTCGTCAGGATTTTTTGCTGCATCATTACGTATTTTTACTCGCCTCCTGGCTTGGGTAGTCCAGTAAAAATCGCCTGAGACAATATCTTTGGGTATAAACACGACAAAAGAATCTTCAAATAATTCTTTCATAGTATTTTTAGTGGGCAATATAGCCTGCTGAATATTTTGTGCATATTGAATACTTGACATGATCAAGCGATTCTTGCTTTCTATTTTTGACGATTCTTTTTGCAGCGCTTCCTGGGTAGACACCAACTCTTCCATGTTTTGGCGAAGTTCTTCCTCTTGTACCCTGAGAATTTCGGCCTGACGTTGAAAGTCTCTCAGCAATTGGCGAGCTTCAGTAATGTCAAAGGCAAGCATAATTATTTTAAACACCTGCCCTCGTTTATTTACAGCAGGAAAATAGGTAGCATTGAGCCATATTTCGTCTTCTTGCTGGCTAAACCTTTTGTATTCACCAGGTTGCAAAGACCCATTGCGTAAGTTGTCCCAAAAGAAATCGTATTCAAAAGAAGAGGCATAATGGGGAGCTACCAGCATTTGGTGATATAGTTCCCCAATTTGTTCATCGTCGTAGTAAAACAGTTCCAAAAAAGCTTTATTGGCACTGATCACTTTGCCATGCAAGTCATATTCGGCTTTGACAATGGGGCTATTGTCAATGGCTTTAATCTGACTGTTCAACTCAAGCTGGGTTTTTTCTATTTCCTCCTGAGTGGTCAATAGTTCTTCCATGTTCTGACGCATTTCTTCTTCTTGCGCCTCCATCATGTCGTTTTTGTCTCTGGCTTCTGCCAATGCACGCTCTACCTCTTGCTTGCTTTTCAGCATTTCTTCTTCTTTCAGGTGCAAGTTAGCATTGGCTGCTTTTAACTCTTCCTGTGCGTTTATGAGTTTATCCATTTGTACCTGCATCACCTCTTCATGTGCCTGTAGCTGATCGTTTTGCTCAATTTTTTCTGACAGAATTTTTTCCAGTTTCTTCTTTTGGGTCTCAATCATTTTGCTTTTTTGCTCTACTTCTTTTTGTGCAGCATTTAATTGATCGAGATGTTTTCTTAATATTTTTTCCTGCGACTTAAGTCTATAGTTTTTCTCTGTTTCAGTTTTTAACGAGGCTTCTATGATTTCTTTCTGCTCCTGAATTTTGGCAGTGTTTTCGTCTATTTTACGCTGTAGTATGGCACGTCGTTTTCGGTGATTTCTGGTACTTATTTTCATCACCAAAAATATGCCCAACCCTACGCCCAACACATACAAGGTGTACGCCCAAAACGTGCGATACCAAGGAGCAAGTATGACAAAAGTATATTGGGTGACCAAACTTTCGGAACCTTCGGCAGTGCGCGCCTTTACTTTAAATGTATAAGTGCCTTCTGGCAAATTTGTGTATTCTTTTTCAGTGTTTTTGTTCCACTGCGACCATTTTGTGTCAAAGTTTTCAAGTATGTGTTGGTATACAATGTCTTGTGAGTTTTGATAATAGGGCAAAGCAAATACAAATCTCAAAGAGTTGTTTTTGTAGGGTAGTGCTAACTTGTTTTGTTGATTTTGAACCTCTACAATGCGATGGTCATTGTTGGCAAACGCTCCACCAAAAAACACTGTGTCTTTTCCCATAGCATCTTCTTCTATTTTATGAATCAAGACGCGTAAACTGTCAGAAGCAACATTTGCTTTTTGCTTTGGATCATAAATCACAATGCCTTCCTGGGCTACAAACGCCACGCTCTGATCAGGTAGAGGCAATATTTGAGAAGGTTTGTGTACCTGGGGCAGATATTTTATTATAGGCTGGTTGTTTTTTGAGAATTTCAGCACCCCTGTTTTTACCTCAGTAGCAAACCACAAGTTTCCTTTTTGGTCTTGGGCGAGTGCTTCTATCACCTTGTTATGCAAAGGTGTGTTTTGCCAACGAGGATGGGGAGTAAATCTTTTTTGTTTTTCATCGAAAACATATACTCCTTTTTGAGTAGCAAAAACAACCTCATTACCCAACTTATGTACAGTGTTTTTAATATTTGAGGGTAACCCCTGTTTGGTGGTGTAAAGCACTTTTTGCTCCCATCTTGACAACGCAGCATTGAGCTTTAGTTTGTATACACCTTTAGTAAAGTGAGGAAGCCATATATTACCACTTTGATCGGCCATTAGCCGGGCAACCTTGTGACCAAACCCAGGCAACTTTTTGACAACTTCCCACTGCCCTTTGTCTTTGCTCCACCTTAGCAATAAAATTTTATTTTTAGCCAATGCCAGTAAATGCAAGCTATCGCCCGGCAAGCGAGTAAGCGACCTGACCACTACTTGAGGCAAAGCAACCTTCAATATTGAGTCCTGAGCATTGAGCAGGTTTTGAGAGTGGCCTACCAATAACTGATCTTTCCACAAAAACATCTCTTTCACATTGCCATTGGCAAGTGGTACACGTTCGAAAGCCTGGTTGTGTGCCCATCTTTTTCTGAACATACTCAAAGAAGTAGCCGCATACAATTTGTTATTGTGAAACAACAACTGATTAATTTGCCCTTGCAAACCTTGACGTTCATCTATCAAAGCATACGGAGCATTGAGCGCCATTTGAGTAATGCCCCGATTCATACCTAACCAAAGGTTCTCCCACCGGTCGCTGTGAAGCGCTAAAATACCATTGGAAAGCAATCCAGTATTTTTTTCAAAATGTCTGATTAAACGCCCAGTATTGCTTACAATTACCAACCCTATTTGTTTACTCCCAATGGCATAAGAACCATTTGACAATTGAATGGCACAGTTAACCTGTTGATTTTGCAGTAATGCGGCGTTTAATTTTTGCCAGGGAAGGAGTTTGCCCTCCCTTAGCACATAAAACTTAGCCGATTGACTGACTAAAAGTTGTTGGGTAAATTTATAAGGAAGGACTGCTGCCAGTGGTTCGTTAAGGGTGACAATATGCCTTAATTGGTTGGTAGCCACATCTAGTGCTAACAACTCGTTTTTTTGGCTTTGTACAAATCTTTGATTATTGGCTTCAAAAGCTTTGACAAATACCTTTGGGGCTGTTTTTATATGAGTAATTTTTTTATTTTGCCATTTAAATATGGCTTCTGACGTGATAAAGTAAATGCCTGCCTGGGTATCAAATATCTGGAGTACATCGCCAAAAGGCCGATGTGGTAAGGGTACCTTTTCAACCAATGATACATACTGCAAAGTACCTGCTTTGTCGGGCTGTAAATAGCCTAACTCATCTACTCCTCCTACGTATATTCTCCCCTTATTGTCGGCCTTCAGCGATTTTACCGGGCTTTGATTGGTCAAACTAATGAGTTGCCAATGTACCCCTTCAAACACCAGTACGCCTAATTGATTGCCAAAATACATTACTCCTCTTTTGTCTTGAGTAATTGCATAGTTTTGATAATCTGCCTTATATGTTTGTGCAGAGTAATTCTGCAAAAAAGGCAAACCAAACTGTGTAGATGTGGTATTTTGAGCCTCAACCGAAAAGAAGAAAAACCCTACAAAAATAACGCAAATCAGGTTTTTAATTATGCCCATTGAGATTGTATTCGGTTATTTATAATTGATTGTAATATTGGTGACTGAGTGTGCCAGTGAAAAAATAATACCAAATTTTAGTCAAACTTTCATTGTTTGATCCAAAATAGGAAAAAGCTGTATAAAAAAACAACCTTCCCCTTTTTTATTTCAAGTGATCATTCACGCAAACAAAAAGATACACAGCCCTTGACAAACTATGTACAATTCTTAACAAGCGTGCTTAAGTAAAGCGACAATTGTGTTATAACTGTCTGTGTTGCCTTTAATTTTTATCGTCGTGCTTCCTAAAAAATAGCTACATAGCCCTGCTATTCATCAATTTTGTAAGTTGCCTGACAATAAAAAATTTTCTAAAAACCGAACAATTATTTTGCCCACGTCACTAAGGAATGGTGTAAAAATAAAGTTCTATAGTAACGCCAAAATATTTTGTTGGCAGGAGAGGCTAAAAAACGCGGCATAGCAGCGCTACGGCAAGTTTTTTTAACGAATTCTGTCAGCGAAATATGACGTTAAAAATGTAAATTTATTTTGGTACTATTCCTCAATACTCCGCAGTGATTTTAGTCAAAGTTGTTTGCTGATTAACTTTGTTGAACTCGCCAGAGGCTCGGGTATCAGTCATTTATGAATTTAAAAACAATTTAATTGGGTGTTTAGTGATCTGGAAAAAATAAGATGTGCCAATTCAAGAAAATATATTGTTCTCAGACGATTCAAAAAAAACGGTGCATAGCCAAAGCTATGAAGCTTTTTTTTTGAGAAGAATGAGGGCAATAGATACACTTTAATGGCTCAAATTATTTATGAAAGATCACTTAGGCATAAAACCGAAACACTTTTAAAAATAAAGTGAGTATACAGTCTTAATATAAAATACTGGTTTACAGCATTTAACAAGGTGAACATTTACTCGAATCAGCTATGGACTATCGACTAAATACTTTTAACTACCGATTTCATAAGTACCCTGTTTATCAGTACTTTAATTTTATATTTTTTCTAGTTTCAAGCCCATTTTTCGGGCTTGTCTTTCTAAGGCTTTGAGTTTTCGTTTTCTGTTTTGCTCTTGATATTCCTCTGCTGTTTTTCCCCGATATGGTGTTTTGTATTTCATCATATTGTAAAAAATAGTAGCTAGTTTTCGGGCAACTGCCTGAACAGCAATCCCTGAACCTTTTCTAAGACTTAGGTTCCGATATAAGGCTCCCAAGTGACATTTGCTATTATTGAGCCCCCAAGCAGCTAATTAAATGCTTGATGTATCCGACTGTTATTCATATTTTTAAAATGCCCCAAGAGTTTATCTCCTGATATTTTTCTTCTGGGTGCAAGCCCTGCCCAACTCGTGAAATGTTTAGCATTTTTCCAATGACTCATATCAATTCCTGTTTCTGCTAAAATGTTGATAATCGTATTTTCTGAAAAACCATCTACTTCTGTTAAATCGACCCCAGTAATATCTTTGAGATAAGAAGCAGAATCAAATGAATATTCATTCTTCCTCTTTGTTTTTTTTTTACTCGGCTTTGCCAATCTTCCTTTGCCACAATTTCTCCTGTATCCCATTTATGGAGTATTTGCTCTATTTCTGTCTCACATTCATTGATTTGTTTCAGGACAAAATCATAGGCACTAAGCGCTTGTTGGAGAGAAAATAAGTGCGCTTTACGAAAGTTCCCTTCAAGTGATAAAGTAAACTCTTCTTTGGTGGCTTTGAGTGTTTTATTATGAAGTTTTGCCAGTTCTACACTGGAGTGCTCTCCTGCTGCAATAGCACGAATAACCTTCATTCCTAGTTTACCTTCAATATCTGAATCACATTCTGTATTTTGACATTCATCAGCTGCAAGGCTTTACCTACATGTTGCATGTGTTGCACTTTTTGCTTGGTCAATTGTTGCCGCTGGCGTACATAGGTGCGAAACTCTCTGACATCCTGTGTAGGAATAAAAGAAGCAGGCAATAATCCATAACTATGTAATGTATGTATCCAACTACAATCAGAAACATCACTTTTGCGTCCACTTACATTTTTAGGATAACGAGCGTTTACTAAGACCACATCAAAACCTCTGTCCTCAAGAATTTCATATAAACTTTGCCAATATATACCTGTGGCTTCCATTGCCACACTTTCTATCCCCAGTTCACTAAACCAATCTGCCATGCGATGCAAGTCTGCGGTAAAAGCACCAAAGTTTCTGATGTTATCTTTTGTCAGGTGTGGTGAAACAGCTGTATAATGTATATTGTTTGCAATATCTACCCCGGCCACTTTTAACCTAACCTTGGTTAGCTCATCAGACAAATTCACCTTTTTAGAGGCTTTGCTACTTTTTATTTTAGTCTCCGATTTTTTCATCACAGATTAATGCACTAAATTGAACCTTTATTGAGTAAAAAGAGGGTTTGACAATAGGTTATATACATGTAATATTCTTTTAAGCGGGGTAAAGTCTCTGTCAAGACTTTCCACCATTAGGGGAATCATTGAACCTATTTGCACCAAGCTTTTAAGCGAGCTTTAAAGCATCACTGCACTAACGGTGTCTGACAAACCCTCTTCTTTACAAATATCTATACTATTTGAAGTAATCAAATAATACTGCAACTTAATAAGCTACTTGTCTTGGCTATACGAATCCTTAGGTAGTTGCCTGGGGAACAGGCAAACCTGTCGGGGCTTTTAACTAACAAATTCATAAATCACTGAAAATAAGTATACTATGATTTTGTTAGTTGTCTCTGGAACAGGAGGCAACTTGAAGCACCGATATGTATCGGTATCTAAGGACTTGTTGCTTAAAGCTTGCTCCTGTCGGTGCTATGGACTATTGATTCCTAAGCTAGAGCTTCTTTCATTACTTCTTCTATAGGTTTGGTATGCTCAAACAAAGACACCAAATGCTGAATCACCTTGTCTACCAGCGAGTCGGGGCAAGAAGCTCCTGCAGTGACCAATAGTCTTACTTTTTCCTTGTCAGGAATAAAAGGCGAAGTGGTTTGCTCTTGTTTGGTATGAAAGTTAAAATGTTGGATGGTGTGTTTTGACTCAATTTTACGCTCAGAATTGATAAAATAAGTGGGCAGTTTTTCTTCGCATAACTCAGCCAAATGGGTGGTATTAGAGCTATTGTACCCTCCTATGACAATTGCCAGGTCAGCGTCTTGCTCTAACAAACCATAAGTAGCCCGTTGGTTGTCGTTGGTAGCATAACACAGTGTATCTCTGGTATCGGCAAAATGTTGCTTGACCTGGTCTTTGCCGTATTTGTCTACCATTGTCTGGCGAAAATAATCGGCAATATCCTGGGTTTCGGACGCCAACATAGTGGTTTGGTTAACTACACCTACCTTCTGCAAATCACGGGAGGGGTCAAAGTTTTCAGAAAAACGAGAAGCAAACAAGGTATAAAACTCTTGGGGGCTTACTTCTCCCTTGATTACTCCAACAAGCTTTTGGGCTTCCTCCATATTTTGAATAATAATTGCCGGGGCTTCGCTTTTGCTGTGCGAAAAAGTAGCACGGGTTTCTTCGTGGTTGGCTTTTCCATGAATAATCACGGTATAATCTTTTTGCCCCAGTTTTGCCGAAGTTTTCCATACCTTCTCTACAAAAGGACAGGTAGTGTCATACTTCTCGGTTTCGATGCCCATTTTTTTCAGGCGTTCTTCTATCTCTATGGTAGTACCAAATGCCGGAATCAAGACAATATCTTCGGCAGTGATTTCTTCCCAGGGAATGAGCTGTTCGCCTGAGGTATTCATAATAAAGCGAATGCCTCTTGACTGTAGGTCGTCGTTTACCAACGGATTATGGATCATTTCGCTTAATAAAAATACCCGCTTATCGGGGTTTTCTTCCACAGTTCGATAAGCAATTTCTACGGCGTTCTCAACGCCATAACAAAAACCAAAATGGCGGGGCACAAAAACTTGCACGCTACCAAAGTCAAGCCCAAAAGGGGAAAAATCTTGTTTACGTGGGTCGGTTTCTTTGCGTATTTGCTTTACCTGACCAATGATAGGGCTACGATAAAATTCGGGTATATCAAATTGTTTCATTAGAATGTCTTTTTTAAAATAAGCAACAAGTTTTTAGCCATCAACAGCAAGTAAAGGCATAAGCTTAGGTGCACAATACTAGTGCATCAGGCACTAAATATGTAAAGCACTATTTCGCGCCTTTTGTTCACTAGCTTCTCTTAAAAAACATCCCATAGCTACGGCTATGCTCAATTAGCCTTTGGCAGGGCTCGGCACAGCAAAGCTGTAGCCATCGGTTTTTGAAGATCGCCAGTAACCAAAACCGAGCTTTTCGCGAGCTCAACGTAGTTAATTCATCAAAACCTCTACTTTACCTACTTAGAAGCTAGAGTACTAGTACAACGGGAACTAAATTCCTAATGATTTATTCAGCGACTTTTGCCCTCTTACTTCATCGCCAAAAAGTTAGATAGCTAAGGTTCCGATATGCATCGGAATTCAAAAAGCGAACTATCCGCCATTTTAACGATTCGTTAGAGAACAAAATCCATCCAAATTAATTCATTATTTACTTAATCCCCATTGTACTAGCGTGCTGTCTTATTACTTATAAAAGGTGAGTAACAAGCCATTAGACTTTGGTACTTTCTTGAAAATAACCAATAAATGACCAATAGGTTTGATTATTTGGCAACGAAGATAGAAAAGTTTGTTTGAATAGATAGAGAATCAATCACTATACCCCTGCTGCCCTATTTATTGTAACAAATTTTGTAACAATTTACAGGTACAATGTGTTAGCCGCACTAAATACAACTTTAGCATAAAGACTTTTAATTAAAAAAGTTAGATTCTCAAATTTTTAGGTTGTAGTTTTGCCTTTATTTTGGTTTTAGGCTGATAATGCTTACTTCAAGACACAGCTAAACCTCTGTTAAACAAGCAATTAAAGTGGCATAATGAATATACCAACATTAGTAGGAAGTTTAGGCGTGGGTAATTTAGGACACCTGTTTGTGATCATTGCTTTTGTTTCGGCAATAGTAGCATCGTTGAGTTATTTTTTTGCAGCACAAATGCAAAAAAACGAACCTAATAATCAAACTCAACTTAAAATAGACAGTTGGAAAAGATTCGCCCGGGTATTTTTTTATATACATGGCATAGCGGTGATGGGTACCGTATTTTGTCTTTTTTATATCATTTATCACCACCAATATCAATTTTATTACGTCTGGAATCACTCTGCCAACAGTTTGCCTATCCACTATATGGTATCGGCATTTTGGGAGGGGCAAGAAGGTAGCTTCTTACTCTGGATATTTTGGCATGTGATATTAGGCGTGATACTTATTAGAGTAAATAAGTTTTGGGAAGCTCCCATGATGAGTGTCTTTGCATTGGTGCAGGCTTTTCTGATGTCAATGATTTTGGGAGTAGTCATATTTGGTTCCAAATTGGGTAGTAACCCTTTTATCACCCTCTGGGATGCTGGCATTGTGCCTGACAGCAGTATGGTACCCAAAGATGGTACTGGCTTGAATCCCCTGTTACAAAACTATTGGATGGTGATCCACCCTCCTACCCTGTTTTTAGGTTTTGCACTTACATTGGTGCCTTTTGCTTATGTAATTGCGGGTTTGTGGCAAGGCAAATACCAAGACTGGGTTCGTCCTGCTTTGCCTTGGGCATCGGTAGGTGGTGCTATTCTTGGCGTGGGTATTCTTATGGGGGGTTATTGGGCATACGAAACCCTTAACTTTGGGGGATACTGGAACTGGGACCCGGTAGAAAACGCCGTATATGTTCCCTGGCTTATCCTTATTGCCTCGTTGCACACAATGATTGCTTTTAAAAGAAGTAATATTGCGCTGAAGGCTTCTATCATTCTCAACATTGCCACTTTCGTTTTAATTCTTTATTCTACCTTTCTTACCCGTAGTGGTATATTGGGCAATGCGTCGGTACACTCTTTTACTGATTTGGGTCTTTCGGGTCAATTACTGATCTACCTGCTCACCTTTGCGATCTTGTCTATTATATTGGCGGCACGTCACTGGCGACATATCCCCACGACTCAAGAAGAGCTAAAAACTTATTCTAAGGAGTTTTGGATTTTTATTGGAGCACTTACCTTATGTCTGGCGGGCTTTCAGGTAATCATTTCTACGTCGTTGCCTGTGTTTAACAAAATAGCCGAAGCTTTTGGTTTTACTTCTAACCTGGCACCTCCTGAGCCCGACCATTACAACAAGTTTCAAATTTGGGGAGGGGTTTTGGTCGCCATATTTTCAGGCATTGGGCAGTTTTTATGGTGGCAAAAGCCTGACAGAGCCAAGATCAAAAATGACTTGTTGGTGAGCCTCACCATTACTTTTTTGTTTGCCTCGTTGTTTATCATTATTGCCCGAAGCACCGGAGTAGGGCTTGTGATGGAACCTTCGGCAACAGTAAGGGCCAAAGAGTCTATTTTTGCCAAATTGGTTTCTGGTCAAAGCCTGCGTTTTTATACTTACCTTCTGCTTTTTACTGCGGGTACATTTTCTATTGTATCCAACATCACGGTATTGGGGCGTTTGCTCAAAGCACGCAGTTACAAACTTTCGGGAGGAGCCATTGCCCATATAGGCATTGCCATGATGTTGATTGGAATGCTGTTTTCGGCCGGATACTCAAATACCCTGACCAAAAACCTGACAGGAAAACTAAGAACCAAAAAGAATGACAAGGCATCGCAAGACTTTAATAAAAACCATGTCACCCTTTACCTGAATCAACCTACTCCTATCAAGGGTTATCAGGTAACCTATAAGGGCAATTATGCTGATGTAAAGGGGTTTCCTGAGTATGTCAAACAAACTAATTTGTTTCCTATAGATGTAGACAAGGCATTGGCCAGAGAAAACCTAAGCTACAAAGGCAAGCTTTTCTTTGAAGAGGGCGACACGGTGAGCATTCACCCACAAAACGTGTACTATCGTTTAGATTACCGCGATGAAAAGGGTAAAATGTTTACCATGTATCCTAAGGTACAGTTTAGCTCTGCCGAAAATGCGGCTGCTTCGCCTGATATTCACCGCGAACTAGACCGCGATTTGTATACTTATTTGTCTAACATTTACCCTGATCCTTTTAAGGGGCGTGACTGGAAGCCTTTGAAAAAAATGAAGGCGAAGGTAAAAGATACCTTATACATCAACGACTACATTGCGGTGTTTGACGGAACCACCGAAATGAACACCAAAGAGTTGGCGCCATTCAGAAAAGTAAAAAAGGATCACTCGGTGCCAGATGTAGGCATAAAAACCATCCTAAGTGTATTGGACAAGGACAAAAAAACCTACTCAGTGGCTCCACTATATGTAATTGCAGGCAAACAAATCAATAACCCAAGCGATGTAGTAGAAGAGTTGGGGCTTGAAGTAGCCATCCAGAAGATTAACCCTCAGACAAGTGAGTTTACTTTTGGCATAAGAAACAGTGATTCCAGCAATGCCCAAAGCACTTTGCCAGTAACGCTCAATGCCAAAGTGAAAGACACGCTAAGTTTCAACAATTATGAAATTGTGTTTGACAAAGTGGTTAACCTCTCTCCTAAAGAAATCAAACAATTAACCGGAGCCAAGGGTATCAAAGCTAATATTACGGTGTTGGGCAAGGGTTTTAAACCTTATAAAATGTCACCTTCTTATATAATGGTAGGCGGCAAGGTAGGCAAAATGCAGGATGTATCTTCTGAGTTGGGGATTAGGATGTTTATTGATAAAATAGATGCCGAAACCGGAGAATTTACTTTTGGTATCAATACTACTGACCGCAAAGACCATGTAGTAATGAAGACCATGGCCAAGCCATTGATTAATGTGTTGTGGTTGGGTACTTTTGTGCTGGTGTTTGGCTTTGGTATTGCCACTCGTCGTCGTTATGTAGAGTTTAAGAAGATGCGAGACAAAGGAATAGAATAGTAAAAGCTGGAGTATGATTTAAGCAATGAATTTGTATCATAAAAAAAAACACCTGTCATAAACATTATGACAGGTGTTTGCACCTTAACTAAGCTGTTACTAACGTATAAAATTTATAAATATTTTTAGTTTCTGTATATCAAGATATTAACTTCAAAATTCGTAATGATTTTTGACATTATTTGGTGATAGGTCACTTACTCAAACTAACTTTAATAAATGGTGAGCCAGCGGTTGCTATCCATTATGATCGTGTATATTTCTTTGCTCACATTCTATTACTAAAAGGCAGGTGGGTAAAATATGTACTCAGAAAAAAAGTTTTTTTTTGAAAAACAGGGTAAGAAAACAACGCACTTGAAGAAACGCTACATTATTGCTTCCAGGTATTCTGAACAACCATCATACATTTCAAAAAACGACCCAAAAGTGTAAGCAAAGCACTAAAAAAAGCCCTCTTGAGTGATCAAAAGGGCTTATGTCAAGAAAGAATACCAGGATTAAATTTAAGATGGAATGAGGGTAAATGACAGCGTCACCTGGCCAGTTTTTCCTGTTTCACTGGTTGTATATTTCAACTGACTAGCACTAATGCTTACCGCCGAAAGTGTGGTAGTAGCTCCTTCTGTTTCATTGAGGGTAATAGTGGTTTCATCAGTGGTAATACTCCAGGTACCTTCGGTATTATTGCCTTGATGATCTATCAGGGTAAAAACCTTATTACCATCAGACTCTGTTAAAACTAAGAAGTAACTGCTGTACTCACTGGTGACATCCAGGTTGCCCTCCATTACAGAGGATACTTTCCAGGTTTTGAGTAAATTTTGGTTTGTAGCTCCACCTCCTGGTGGAGTAGGCGTAGGAGCAGGGTTATCATTGCCACCTTTCTTACAAGCCTGTGTAAAAACCATTACCAGGGCGATTATTGAGAATAAAAAAATCTTTTTCATTTGATAATTCATTGTTAGTTAATCATTTAAAGTTTTACTATACGACGCAATACAGTCTCTTTTCCTATATAAATTTTTACCAGGTAGTTTCCTGAGGACAACTCCTTCATTGGTAATACCAGGCGCCCATTTTCCAGCGTTCGTTTGGCTGCCAATACCGCTTTGCCTTTATTATTGAACACTACAACTTTTACCTGATTGCTACTCACCTTGCCTTTTACTTCCATGGTCATATTAGCCACAAATGGATTGGGGAATAGCAGTAGTTGGGCTTCTTTGAGGTTTTGAGGGAGCCCAGTAACATCGCCCACCGTAAAATCGGTGGCGCTGGTAGCAGTCTCGAAATTTACTGTTACCGTGATTTTTCCAGTAGTGGCTAAAAGTGGTACCGAGGTTTTGATTTCGGTGGGAGTAGCAGAAGTAACAATGGCTGGCATACCATTAAATTCTACCAGGTTACCCAATGGGTTACTGCTAAAGTTAGTTCCAGTAATGGTTACATTGGTGCCTTCTCCTCCCTGACTTGGAGTAAAGCTGGTAATGGTAGGAGCAGTAGGTGACGACGAGTTCACGATAAAATCGGTAGCACTGGTAGCAGTCTTGAAGTTTACTCTTACCGTGATTTTTCCAGTAGTGGCTCTAGACGGCACCGAGGTTTTGATTTCGGTGGGGGTGGCAGAGATAATAGTAGCCGATCTACCATTGAATTTTACAGTGTTATACAAGCGAGTACTACTGAAGTTAGTTCCGGTAATAGTCACTGTAGTTCCTTTACCTCCCCGCTCTGGAGTAAAACTGGTAATGGTAGGATCAGTAGATATCACCGTAAAGTCGGTGGCACTGGTGGCGGTTTGCCCATAAACCTCTACGGTAATTTTTCCGGTGGTAGCACCTCTAGGCACCGTAGCTCGGATTCGAGTACCAGTGGCATAGTCTATGGTAGCCTCTATTCCGTTAAACTTCACTGTATTATCTTGCCTGGTACTACTAAAATTGGTTCCTTCAATCGTCACGTAGGCACCTTTTTTTCCCTTATCTGGGGTAAAGCGGGTAATTGTAGGAGCAGGGTATGTTACGGTAAAATCTCCCGTACTCAATGCGGTTTCGTCGTTTACTTCTACGGTGATTTTCCCGGTGCTGGCGCGCGAAGGCACGGTTACTTCTAATGTGGTAGCCGTAGCCGCAGTGACGGTAGCCACTCTGCCATTGAACGTGACCGTATTCTTGGCGGTGATGGTGCTAAAGTTACGTCCTCTAATAGTTACTTTGGTTCCTACTGAGCCCTGGCTTGGGGTAAAACCCGATATTTGAGGAGCATTGGCGGAGAGAATCACAGAGAAATTGGTGGCACTGCGAATGGTGATGCCATTGACTGTCAACGTGATTTTGCCAGTAGTGGCACCCACCGGTACGGTTACTTGTAGCTCGGTAGGGGTAGCCGCAGTGACGATGGCTGTTTTCCCGTTAAGCTTCACTGTATTGTTGGCAGCAGTGGGGCTAAAGTGAGCCCCTTTGATGGTTACCTTAGAACGAATGGCTCCTTTATCGGGCGTGAAGCTGGTGATAGTAGGGGGGAAAATAACCGTGAAGTCAGTGGCGCTAGTAGCAGTTTTGCCATTCACTTCTACACTCACTTTTCCGGTAGTAGCCCCTGTGGGTACCTTCACTTGCAACGCAGTGGTAGTAGACGAGATAACGGTGGCTGCTTTTCCATTGAATTTAACCGTATTATTGGCGGCGGTGGTACTAAAGTTTTTACCTCTAATGATCATATTGGTTCCTACCAAACCACGAGCAGGTGTAAAACTTGTGATGGTAGGCGGCAAAATAAAATTGTTTGTACTAACGGCAGTTTCGTCGTTTACTTCCACAGTAATTTTTCCGGTAGTAGCTCCTGTGGGTACCTTTACTTGCAACGCAGTGGTAGTAGCCGCAGTGACAGTAGCTGTTTTTCCATTAAACTTGACCGTATTGTTGGCGGCGGTGGCACTGAAGTTAGCTCCGTTGATGGTTACGTTGGTTCCTTCGGGACCACTGGTAGGGGTAAAACTGGTAATTCGGGGGGCATTGGCCGATAGCACCACGGTAAAGTTGGTGGCGCTGGTAATGGTTTCGCCGTTGGCTGTCACGGTGATTTTGCCGGTAGTGGCACCTACAGGTACGCTTACCTGTAGTTCGGTGGCGCTGGCTGCGTTTACAGTGGCTGTTTTTCCATTAAACTTGACCGTATTGTTGGCGGCTACGGGGTTAAAATTGGCACCTTTGATGATCACCAGGCTGCGTATAGCCCCTTGAGCTGGGGTAAAACTTGTAATGCTGGGAGGAACAACCACTGTAAAGTTGTTGTTACTAGTCACTGTTTCGCTCTTGACAGTGACGCTCACTTTTCCGGTAGTGGCACCTACAGGTACCCTTGCCTTCAGTTCGGTGGGGGTAGCCGAAGTAATGGTCGCTTTGATCCCGTTGAACTTGACTTCGTTGTTGGTGGCAGTAGTACTAAAACCACTTCCTTTGATGGTTACGTTGGTTCCCACCCTGCCCCGGACCGGGCTAAAACTGGTAATGGCAAGCGGAGGCGGAGGGGCAAAGGCGTATACCTGTCCAGTAGCGGGGCGTGAGTTGAGCCCCCCGTTTTCGTTGGTTGAACTAACTGTGGGAGATGTACTGACATCTTGTAAGGACAAAAAGCTTTGTATCCCAGTGTTTTCACCCGTGATTCCAATAGAAGCACCACGATAATTACTGTGTAAATATGATCCTTCTCGCCGATAGATAAATTCAATTTTCCCGCTGGCTTCGTACAGTTTTACCTGAACACTAATCGTGATAATACGATTGTACCAATAAGCTTTTAGCCATTCCACAGTCAAAGTCCGGTTGCCGACAATGCCCTCGGTTTTGTAAGAAACCAAACCATTATACAGGCTTAAGTCATCCCACAATGGAGCAATGATGGGGCGCTTTCCTTTTAGTCCATTTCTAAGGTTATTGTCCCAAGATGAACTAGTCAAATGAGTACTGCCCTGTCCCAGGGTGATAAAACCATCGGTAGATATTGCAAATTTATCATAGGTTTTGCTGGCGTACTTAAAAGGAAAACCTATGGAATAGTTATTTCCATAGGCACTACCTGTACTAAAATCTAGAAGTGAAGTAGCATTGACCAAGGGAGTGAAGGTTCCCTGGTAAGCCCTAAACTTGTAATTCATCACTTTTTGGGCGTGTAGTATGCCTGTACAGCAGACAATGGCCCATAATAGTAGAATATATCGTTTTTTCATGTTTTGGATTGTAATTAGAGTTTGAATCGTGGTCATCACTCCTGAAGCGATCAATGATTTGTAAACCTTGTCAAAGGTGTTGTTTACCATTTATTCACTGAATGTTAAAAATTTAACAGGCTGATGAAGCAGCAATGACCATTTCGTGTTTTAATAGTTATTGTAAATATTTATTTGTTGAATTATGTCAAAACTCTAGTCGCGGGCAACCTCTGAAAAGACGCAGGAGCTCCTCAAAAAAGGGGCTCCCTGTCACTTAACTACCGAAGTTTTCTTGATAGTATTACACTTTCTGTTGTCTGAAAATCAAGTGCTTATATTTTGTTGGAGTTATAAAAAACTTTTTTTGGATTTTTTCTCACTTGTTGGGGGGTACTTTAGTAGCAAGTAGGCTTAAGTTTGAAGTGCAGCCAATCATTTTATAGGGGATTTTTTCTCTATATCATTGGTGTGTAGCAACACTGAACGACGCCCGATGGGGTGTAATAAGAAAGGAATTTGAGCAGTGCTTGGCCAAGCTTGTCAAGCTTAGGAGCATGGGGCTATTGTCTTCATTGTGGCATGCTTTTCTATTACAGCAAGCAGTTATTTGTCCTTCTCTCTCCTTGTTTTTTACCTTTGGAAAAAAAATGAAATAGGGCATCTATTTTGGCGTATTTCGCCCTAATAGATGCCCTAACTAAGCTGTTACTAACATATAAAATTTCAATCTGTTTTTTGAGCACCACTTGGGTGCTTTAATGTTTTGGCTACCTCGGCTACCTCATAGGTAGCTTTTTTTATTGATAAATGTTGGTTTGAGAGGTTTGGGGTAGTTTTTTTGTCTTTGATCAATTCTGCTGCCAGTAGCAGCATAAACATTAACAAAACTCCTGTAATAGCTCCTAATAAACGATTGGTAGTGGTAGGTTGAGTGTTCATATTTTTTTTGCCTGTGTTCTACATAAAAGAGTAAAAGAGCCGCCTTTTGTACCCTGAAAAAATTATTTTTTTTCACCCTGTGCCAGGCGGAAAACGTAAACATTTGATAGTCAAACCTTTACTTTTACACATAAAAAAGCCAGCGATCAAGCTGGCTCCTTCTATGGTCATTTGCTTTAGAAATATTATACCTTAGCCACCTTGTGCATTGCCTTTATCAAACGGTCAAGGTCACGGGTGGTGGTAAAAACGTTGGGACTGACTCTGATACCTTTTACCTGAGGCAAGTTGACCCTCAGTGCATGGATACGGTGCTTGCTACTTAAAAAAAGTGACAGGTCATAAGAAGTCATTTTATCATAACTAAAATGTGCCACCCCACAAGACCTTTCTGCGGCTGTGGGAGTATTGATTTGTACACCAGGTAAATCTTTGATGCCTCTGATCCAATAGTTTTTCAAATACCTTAAACGCTTCTCTTTGAGGGCACTGCCTATATGATGGTGAAAATCGATGGCACTGCTTATGCCCAGTTGAGCCGCTGTCATGATGGTGCCTACGTGCTCAAACTTACCTACGTTATCGCTGGTGGGGTCAGGGGCACCATACAAAGGGTATACTTTAGCTACACTGCTTTTGCGCCCATAGAGCATTCCGGTGCCAAACGGTGCACATAGCCACTTGTGCAAACTAGTCGCAAAAAAATCGCAGCCCAGGTCAGGAATATTAAAATCGAGATGGGCAAATGTTTGGGCACCGTCTACCAAAGTCAACACGTTTTTTTCACGGGCAACATCACAGATCTTTTTTACGGGCAATATCAACCCGGTCCAATTGATCATATGGGTAATGTTTATTAACCTGGTGCGTGGGGTAATGGCCTTAGCAAACTGCTCAACAATGGCTGCCTCATTGCTTTCAACCAAGTCAAGATCGAGCCACACCAGCTTTATTTTATCTCGTTTTGCCAACTGTTCGTAGGCTATTTTTACCGACGAATAATCTTGTTTGGTCAAAATAATCTCGTCACCTGGTTGCAGGTTTAGGCCAAAAATAACGTGATACATAGCCATAATGGTATTTGCCTGCAGCGCTATATCGCTGCTATCGCAACCCGCCAAATCAGCTAGTTTTTGTTTGACAATCACCAAATCCTGGCGCAACATCCTGTTGGCATAATAAGTAGGGGCACCATTGGCCATTTTGTTGTAGCTTTCTACGGTTTGTTGTACTCCCTTGGGCTGCGGACACAACCCGGCGCTATTGAGGTAAAGCAAGTTAGATGAGACACTAAAAGCCTGTTTTATTTGTTGCCATAGTTTTTCGTTAGTCACGGCTACCTCTTCAGGCAATGATTTAAATTGTTGCCAGGCATCTTGCATAGCCACAGCATCGGCTTTTCCAGGCAAGCTTGCTAAAGAAAAAGTACCCAGGGTGGCAGTCAGGCGTTTAATGAAATTTCTTCGGTTTTTATTATTCATGGCTTTTACAGAAGTATACTTTCACTTTTGGTTTATCAATGGTAAGTGGTATATAAAAACGCCAAAATACATACAGTACGCAATAAAGTATACTAACAAGCCAATTTTTGCCAGGTTTTTTTTATCTACACCAAATATTCTTGGTGTTTGGTAAGTTTACTACAGCTGTTTGAGCCAGTCAATCAAACGGTTGATCCCAGTGACTACCAAAGCACAATGTTGTGTCAAAAACTCTGCATCCAAGGGTTGATCCAGCGGCACTTTTTTGCTGGCAAGCAAAGCTTTTTCTCCGTCAAAATTGACATAAGCCATTCTTAAATTTAATTCATGTTTAGAGCGTCCAAAAGAACTTCCTGGCAAAGCGGCTACTCCTGTATCTTCAAGAATACGTTCGCACAACTCTGTACTACTCTTAATGTTTACCTCAAGCAAGGCTTGGCGGTAATGCTCAAAGTCGGGAAAAATATAAAAAGCTCCTTCTACCGGGTGAATACGTACTTTGGCATCTTGCAACTGTTGTACAATCCACTTGCCCAAGGCATTGAGTATTCGACGCGAATGCAGCAAATACTCATTAATTTCGTCGCCTCCTCTAAAAGCTACCACTGAAGCATACTGAATGGGGGCAGATACAGAAGTGTAGGTTTCGCTTGCCACTACTACCAGGGCATCGAGCAACCAACGTAAACTTGCCGGAAACGAGAAAGTACCCAAACGCCACCCTCCGGCTCCACACCATTTAGACAAACCTGAACTGATAATGGTACCTTCTGGGTAATAACGTGCGATAGATATATGCTTGCCCTGGTGATTGGTTTGCCCATAGATTTCGTCGGACAATATGATGATATTGTATTTGCGGGCTACTTCGGCTATTTGCATTAGTTCTTCTACGGTATTGCCATCGCCATAAGGGTTAGAAGGGTAATTAAGAATCAACAACCGGGGTTTATCCACATCATTTTCTTCCAGGCACTGGGCTTCCAGGGCTTGGGGCGAAAGAGTCCAGCGGTTTTTATAGGCGGTTTCTATCATGGTCACTTTCCGTCCTATGATTTTTGCCTGAGGGATATAGGAAACCCAACAAGGAGCAGGAATGAGAATGTCGCCATAAAAAGCAAGCTGTAGTAAAAACATTAATTCTTTAGACCCAGGTCCAATCATCACGTTCTCTTGTTGAATGTTTACGTGGTCTTCGCGGCGGTGAAACTCTGCCACTGCCTCACGCAGTTGGGGCAGTCCTTGTACTGGTAGATAGTCTTTTTCGTGGGCGTGTTTTTGTAGGGCATTGACTACACATTGGGGTACTGGAAAGGGGGATTGTCCTAGCCCAAATGAGTAAATTTCTCGTCCTGCTTTTTGTAACTCGGCCACTCGTTCGTTAATCGCCAAAGTTGCGGACTTACCCAACCCTCTTACATTGAGGTTAAGGCTTACGTTTTGAATGCTCATATTGCTTATTTGTTGACTGTATGCTTGGAACTGCCTTGGTACTCTAACACTGTATAAATAAAATATAATTACCTATATTTTACTCTTTCTCATAAGATGACACGCTTTATAAAGCTTAGTACACTGAGTTGCCAAAGTACTGGCATTTTACCCCAATTGAGGTAAACAATCATTTATTATAACGAAAAACAGACAAAATTTCCACAAAAAAATACTATAATATATAGTAAAAATCTACTCTACCCTACTATTTTTCGCCCTGATTTGTGTCTTCACAAATCACCTCACCCACAAGCTTAAAAACGGCTTATTTTAGGGTTTCGATCGCCCCCGTATCGGGTTTATCAATTGGTGAAGACACGCAACCGAGGCGGGGAGGCTACTTTTAAAAACCGAAGCTACAGTTTTACTGTGCTGAGCTCAACGAAGTTAAAAGCTGGGTAGAGTAGTAAAAGTCAAACCTCAATATCGCAACCCTTCAACGTTTCGGGAGCTACCCTACGTTTGTTACCACCCTACATAACGTGGGGGCTTAATCCCTTTAAGACGAAGGTATACGACCAACTGAGCGCGGTGATGCGTCAGGTGATCACGAATGAGGTAATAAATGCCTTTTTTGGTCATGGCGACATTTTTGGCAAAAAACTTTACTGAGTGTTTAGCCTCTTTGTCCTGTAGTTTTTCTATCTGTTGGGTAATGGCGTCAAACGCTTTGTTAAGCATCGACAAGGTTTCGGACTTAGACTTCCCTGTTTTTTTGAAGCCATCCAAAAAATTGGCTTTTACACCTGTTACATAATACTGCAAAAACCCTATGTTGTTGGTAATATGGGTGAGCTCTTCTTCAAAAGTTTTGGCGTCTTTGGTAGGTTTGTACTGATAAAACTTTTCGGGCATTGCTTCTGCCATTTTTATAGTATAGGTCTTGGCACGCTGCCACACAGGACCAAACTCTATGGCAAAATTGCTCTGGCTGTGTGCCGATACACCAACTATACAAAATACAATGATGAGCAATAGACGGGTATTCATAATCAATGATTAATGTTTGAATTCAGTAACTAACAATAACGATTTTATTGTCTGAGGGAATGTTTTTGTATTTGCAAATTAATGAATATTTGGAGGAGGGCAAATAAGGGGAGTAAAATTAGCCCTCAACGCAAAGGGAGTTACCCTAATTACGCACTTTTTATACTCCTAAACACCTGCTAGTCAAAATGTTCAATGTATAATTGATTATGTAATCATTCCTGAAGCTTTTTTGTATATTTACCTGTACACAATAGTCCATAGTATTTAGTCGATAGCTGATTCGAGTAAATGTTTACCTTGTTAAATGCTGTAACCCAGTATTTTATATTAAGATTGCTTACTCAATTTATTTTTAAAAGTGTGTCGGTTTTACGCCCAAACACCCAATTAAATAGTTTTTATTTTCGTAAATAACTGAGAACCAGCAAACAACTTTGACTAAAATCACTGCGGAGTATTGTGTACAATCACAGTTTATTATAAAAAAAACGAAAAACCATGCACCCCTCCCAACTCACCCAATTGTTAGGTAATATTGATATTTACCTGATCGACCAAATACTCAAAGGGCGACTTATGCCTCGTATGCGGGTACTGGATGCAGGTTGTGGTAGCGGACGTAACGATGAATACTTGCTTAAAACTGGTTTCGAGGTTTTTGGCATTGATCAATCACCCGAAGCCATTGAGTACTTACACAATAAACTCTCCCAAGTGACCCCTGATGTTTCCCTCAAACAATTCGAGGTAGGAGATGTAGCCCAAATGCCTTATCCCAACGCTCACTTCGATTGGGTCATTAGTAGTGCCGTGTTACACTTTGCCAAAAACACCGCTCATTTTGAAGCCATGGTCACCGAAATGATGCGGGTATTGAAACCTACCGGAGTTTTGTTTGCCCGCCTTGCCTCCGACATTGGCATTGGCGACTTGATCACTCCCCTTGAAAACGGATGGTATCACTTACCTGATGGTAGCAGTCGCTTTTTGGTCACTGAACTTCAGCTGATTGAAATGACCCAAAAAATGGATGCTCATTTCATCGAACCTATCAAAACTACCAACGTGCAAAACCTGCGGGCAATGACTACCTGGGTAATACAAAAAAATATATAATTCCTAGAATCTTATTTTTCCTCTCTCCAATATTTTCCTTGTAAAATTTTATTTATTTTTTTTCACTCAAGCAGGAAATTAAATTTATTTAAGTGTTTTTATTACACGGATATACTTTAGCATAAAAAGACATAAAAGACAACAACTATAAAATATATTACCACACAAATAAGTAATTACCCTTATGTTTTGAAGGTAAAATATACTTATTAACAAGTACCAGAGTTGCCAATTAATCTGAATGATTAGTGGCTTTTTTACAATTCTTACACTCCTGTTACGCTTCCAAAACACCTCCCAAACAAGTTTTATTTACCTTCGCACCTCCAATCCAATCCTATAGTCATTTAGGTTGATTATTGTAAAAATATCAGCTGTAAATACTACTGTATTTTGCACGTATAAACACTTGTTTTTAAGCTGATTATATGCATTCAACTTGCTGTAAGCGAATACATATACTACATTCGCAGTTAGTTTAGCACAAGCTTAATCACTATCAACCCAAGAGGTTTCCAAGACCAGCATTGACTAAGTAAATAAATACATACACATAAAAATATCATCAAAGAATAGACAAATCAGAATTATTACAAGGTTTTCGCAACAAGCAGTTATTGTCATTTATCCTTTAAAAACAGCCATTTGCCTTGGTGTTCAAACAGTTTACCGAAAAAAAACTAAAAAACAGCATAAAAAAATAAAAGTTACACCAAAAAAACAATGCCTAAAAGCCAAAATGCAACAAATGAAAACATTGATTTAAAACGACAAAGCGTGGAACCAAACAAGTAGCCTGGCTGAAATAGTTTGAAATATTTTTAGATTTCATCTTCTACTATGTTTGCCACCCGAAAAATGATTTTCACTAACAACAGGTTTTTTATAAAGGTTTATCTCTCCCCTCAGCATGAGGAAGAAACGACCTTTGAAACACGAACTTATTCACATAGCGCTTAAAAATAAGACTGCTAAAATTAATTCATTGGATCATGAGACAACATTTTACTATTATACCAGCCACTACAAAACAGGCAATGCGCTGGTACGCTCAACAACACCTTACCCTACACCTACTATTGCTGTTATTTTTGGGTTTGGCACAATTAGCCAACGCTCAAGAGGGTACCAAACAATTGATGCCCAATGCTACCGACCGTCTATACATTAGAATAGACCCATTTGCCAAGTATGGAGCCAATACGCAACAGAGGATGAATATTTACTTGAATGTAGGTGAAAAAATGCACTTTGGTATGCAGCTGAGTGATGGCACTGGAGTAAAATTTAGAATAAAAGATGCAGGTGACAACATCGTATTTCCCGAAACCTCGGTACCTACTTCGGCGGGCACAGGTTATATTGACACCTACACTGAGGCGGTGTCTGGTCCTAACGGGGTAAAACTCAACGGTAGCACCGTTACCAGTGGGTACACTACGCCTTTTGTATATACAGCGGCTTCGTCTGGTAATCACTACATAGAATTTACCGGGGATAATAACGCAGAATTGTCCTTCCTTGATGTAACCGTTACTGACGCTGCCAACAACATTATCACCAACCCTGATGACCCTAACCGATCGGCGGGACGTTTGTGGTCTCAGCAATGGAGCCTTTCTACCACTAGTTTTACTAATTTTCCGGTAAATGCCGAATTTTATGTATTCACTGCTGACGAGTTTGTAAATAAAGTGAAGTATGAAATGAAGCCCAATGTCTTTGACTTTGTTGCCAACTCGTTTGGTACTGCCCTTACCGGCGAACAAATTGTAAGACAGCAAAGCCAGGAGGGGAATGTGTTGGGCTCTACCAGTATAGGTGAGTATAAAATATTTTTGAATGATCCCGACCAAGCTGCTTTCCCTACCAATAACATCCCACCTCCGGTAGTAAAAGCCTGGCTTGACAACACCCAGCTTTATGACTACGACTATAACCGATCCCCTCAACAACTTGACTTGAGCGCCAACAAGCCAACCATTACCCGAAATGCAGGTACTTGCCCCGACCCAAGTTCGGCTACCTTTACGGTGGAGTCTAACGTTTCTGGAAAAGCCACTATTTTGATTGATGCCAACGGCGATGGTTTTGTAGTGGGCACGAATGACCGTGCCTTGTATATGGACATTACACCTGGGGTAAACAAGTTAGTATGGGACTTAAAAGACGCCAATGGTACCTTGCTTACTGATGGTAACTTTACTGCTTCGGGTACTTTTCTTGCCCGTGGTCCTGCTCACTTCCCGCTCTACGATGTAGAGTCTTTGAGTGGTATTACTACTTCTTCGATACGCCCTTATAGTAAACTAAACCCTACGCTTTACTGGGACGATTCTAACATTAGCGACTGGGCGGATAAGTCGGGAACCAATGCGATGGCAGTAACCAAACAAAGTCAGTTGGTGATCAACGCTAACACACCAAGGGTTTGGACTTACAGCAGTAATAACAACGAAAATAACAATGGAAATAAAAACACCATGAACTCATGGTTCAATGCAATTGACCTGGGGCTTGCCGGATTTGACTTTACCATTGTTACCAGTACATCGCAATGTAATAACGGATCTTTGCCCGTAGTGAGTGATATTCAGAAATCGGGGGTAAAAAATGCCGACATTGCCTTTGCCAACACTGATTTTACCAACAAATACTCTGACCCTGGCAATGTAACCTTAAACAAGATCAAGATATTATCTTTGCCTTCTGGTACCGAGGGAGTACTTAAGTTGAACGGAGTAGCCATTACCCTCAATCAAGAGATTAATTTTGCTGACTTAAACAATATCACTTTTACCCCGATTAATAACTTTACAGGAAACGTATCTGTTGCCTGGAATGGAAGCAACGGGAGTGATTTTGCTACCCAACCAGCCAGCATCAATATTGCCATTAACACAGCCCCCAATATTTCTAACATTGGCAATCAGGCAGTTTGTGCTGATAATGCTACCTCTATCATTAACTTTACTGTAGGCGATGCCGAAACCGCGGCTGGTTCGCTTACGGTAAGCGCTTCATCAAGCAACCTTACTATTGTACCTATAGCAAACATTGTATTGGGTGGAGCAGGTGCTAACCGTACCATTACGGTGACCCCTGCCAGTGGGCAAAGTGGCTCATCTACTATTACGGTATTTGTAAGTGATGGCAACAGCAACAGCAGTGCTTCTTTTATAGTAACGGCTGGTCCTTCGTCTAACTTTACCGGATCTACCAGTGCTTGTGTAGGCAATGCCCTCAACCTTACAGCAGAAGAAACAGGGGCTACTTCTTATAGCTGGAAAAAAGAGGGAGTTGAAGTGGCCAGTACACAAACTTTTTCAATTGCCAGTATGGCTGCTGCCAATGAAGGAACCTATACCCTTACTGTAGTCAAAAACGGTTGTACAAGTAGTAAATCGTTTCAGGTAAGTATATTTCCCCACATAAGCTTTACCGGAACTACCGATGTATGTCTGGGTGGTACACTTACCCTGGTTGCCGACGAAACAGTGGCCACCTCGTATAGCTGGAAAAAAGGAGGAGTTGAAGTAGGTAATTCACAAACCTTGACCATTAACAATATACAAGCCGCCAACATTGGTGCAGACTATACGCTTACTATCGAAAAAGAAGGTTGTACCAATACATCTCCGGCTTTTGCGGTCTCACTCAATGGGCCTACTGTTGCCATTGCTAATGGAGCCAAAGTGTCTTTTTGTGGTACCAGCGGGGTACTTACTGCTACTGCTGTAACCGGAGCTACTTATCAATGGAAAAAAGAGGGAGCCAACATTGGCACCAATAGCAACCAGCTCACCGTAACCGAAGCAGGTAGTTATACAGTAACCGTGTTGGTGGGTGGTTGTACCAATACGTCAGAAGCAAGTATAGTTACCTTCAATCAAATAAACTCATCGGTAACGATTGCTTCTAACGCCAACAACAACGCGGTGTGTGCCGGACAAAGCATTGCCTTTACTGCTACTGCCACCAACGGAGGAACCAATCCTACCTACCAATGGCAAGTCAATGGTAACAATGTAGCGGGTGCCACCCAAAGTTTTTTCACCTCTAATGCGCTTAGTCATAACGACGCCGTTACTGTGGTGATGCAAGCCAATATAAGCTGTCCCCAAACAGTAAATTCTAATGAAATATTGGTCACTGTCAATGCGTTGCCTACTATCACTTTTGCGACTAACAGTGCCACTATTAGCAATAATGAGGTAACGATTACCGAAGGTGAAAGTATCACTATTGATCTTACCGGAGCGGCTACTTATACCTGGACTCCTGCCACAGGTATTAACTCTCAATCGGCAGATGGTGCGCAGGTAGTATTGGCTCCTACCAGTACTACTACTTATGTGGTAACTGCTACGAGTGCTACCGGATGTCAGGGCGCGGCACCTTCCAGCCTCAAGGTGATAGTGAATCCTAAGACTGACCTATTTATTCCTTCGCTGTTTTCACCCAATGGAGATGGTCAAAACGATCGCTTTATTGTAAGGGGTACAGGCATTCAAAGAATTACTTTCAGGGTATTTGACCGTTCAGGACACTTGATTTATGAAACCAACTCGGTAGATGAGGCAACCACCACTGGTTGGGACGGTACCAAAGATGGGGTAAATCAACCTATAGGTATGTATACCTGGAGCATTACCGGAGCTTTTGTAGATGGACGGGAAATAAGCTTCAAGGGGGCAAAAGCCGGAAAAATTAACCTACTTAGATAAATTATTCAGACATAGAGCAACGGGTGACAGCGTTGCTCTTACTAAAAAAACAGCTACATCTTAACTAAGTAATACAGATGAAAAATTTTACACAAAATTTTTGGGTAATCTGTGGTTTGTTATTGGGGTTGCATACCCTGGGGCAGGCACAAGACTTTAACATGACCCAATACCATTATACGCCTTTGCTTACCAACCCGGCAAGAGCTGCGGCAAGCAACGATCGTCAGATTTTTTTGAACTACCGTAATCAGCCCAATGTGGCCGATGAAAACTACCGGTTTTTTATGGCTACCGGGGTCTACCCGCTGATCAACAAAAACACCCAAAAAAGATGGGGAGGGGTAGCCTTGGGCTTTGTCAATGACCAAAATGGCACTTTCCTGCACACCAATGGGTTTACCGGAGCTTTTGCCTATAACCACGAGATTGGTTCACACTTTTTGGGCAAAAAAACCGATAAGTATTATACCAAAAACTGGGGCAAGCATCATATCAGTTTTGGGGCACAAGGGGGCTACTTTCAGCGCTCTATTCGCTTTGACAACCTCACCACTGATGCTCAGTTTCAGGGGGGAACCGTAAACCCCAACGCCGGACTGGGCGAAAGTGCAGCCAATACCTCGCAAAGCTATTTTTCGGCCAGTGCGGGTATGATGTGGCAAGCCGAAGATACGCTGGGCAACACCAAGGCTTTTTTGGGCATATCGTTGTACAACATCAACGAACCCAACCAGTCGTTTTTCAACGAAGTAAAAGATGTCATCCGACGAAAGTTTACGATGACAGGGGGAATGAGGGTATGGGAAAACCGAAACTTTTCGGTGTTTCCTAACTTTAGATGGATCAACCGAACTGGAAACAACCAGATCAATGCGGGTGCCTGGGTTTTTGCCAGTCCTTTTATCTTAGGCCAAATCGCGCCTTATTTCAAAGATGCCAAAGTAGGGGTGGGTGCCTGGTACAACCTCAACAAGGCAATTATAGCATCGCTGGAGTTTCACAAACCTTCTTATTTTGTAGCGTTTAACTTTGACTGGCCAACGGCTCAATCGTCTACCATCTGGCAGGGACACAGTGTGTTTGAAATCACCGTAGGATTTAAGTTTAAGCGCAAGCCCCTTAAAAAACCTCACTACGAAATCCCCCCCATCGACCCAGACTCAGGCATGAAGTTTAACCCTGTACCTCCAGGGGCGATTCCTATGGCCATGGTGCCTACTCCTCCCCCACCCAAAGAAAAGCCGAAAACCAAGCCAGGGCTCGAAGATGGCGCTTTCCGCTTTAAGCTGGGCAGTGACGAGTTGGACGAAAAGTCGAAGGCTTTGCTGGATAGTGTAGCCCAAAAAATGATGGAGTTTCCAGAGGCAGAGATTGAGGTATCGGGACACACTTGTAACATTGGTACCAAAGCGGGTAACCTGAGATTATCGAAAAAACGTGCCGAGGCAGTGCGTAAATACTTGATGGAATACGATGGTATTGACCCCAAACGCATTAAAACGGCTGGGTATGCCGACAACCGTCCGTTGGTGCCCAACGTAAATGAGCCCAATCGTAAGAAAAACCGTAGGGTAGCATTTAAGATGAGGTTTCCGGATCAATCGGATAGTAAGTAATTTAAAAAAATCATATCAATACACCAGTGATTGATCAGAAATACCCTCAAGTACTTTTGGTCAATCACTTACAAAGACAAAACTTAATGAAATATCTAACATATTTTGCTTGCACCTTTGGGCTACTGGTGGGCATACAACAAGCCCAGGCTCAGTTTAAAGAAATTAAAACCAACATTGTCAACCTTAAGTACAGTTCGGTTGCCTGGGGTGATCAGGACAACGACGGTGACTTGGATATATTTGTGATGGGGTGGAACGGCAAAAAACGTGTCACTCGCATTTATAATAATAACCAAGGGCAGTTTGAAGACATTGAGGCGAGTTTGCCAGGGGTAAACAGTGTAGCGTCGAACAACCTTGCCTGGACTGACCTGGACAACGACAATGATTTGGATTTGATGCTGACCGGGCAGGATGGTTTTAACCGAATTGCCAAGGTATTTAGCAATGAAGGAAGCAATTATTTCAAAGAAATGCCTCAAAAACTAGGAGGAGTATATGCCAGTACTGTAGTGTGGGGCGATTATGACAACGACGGCGACTTGGATTTGTTGATGGCGGGCAATACCAAAAGTGGTGGTAGAAAAACCCAAATTTTCAGGAATGACCAAGGCAAACTGGTAAATATAAAGGCTCGCTTGTTGGGGGTATCGCGCGGAACAGCTGCGTGGGGTGACTACGACAACGACGGTGATTTGGACATTTTGGTATCGGGCAGGTATCATCCTACCAAAAAACTGGCAAAGTGTGTAATTTACCGCAATGACAACGGCAAGTTTACCGATATTGGCGCTCCTATGACAGGCTTGTCGCGTGGCACGGCTGTATGGGGTGACTATGACAATGACGGAGATTTAGACCTGTTGATGAGTGGACTTGCCAGCAACCGTAAGCGAACCACGTTATTGTATACAAACCACCAAGGCAAATTTGCCGTGACCCCTACTCCACTGATCCAGGTATCGCGCAGTTCGCTTGCCTGGGGTGACTACGACAACGATGGCGACCTCGATATTTTGATTAATGGCATGGACAACAATGGCAAAAGATTGTCTAAGGTTTACCAAAACAATGGGGGTAAATTTAAGGATGCCAACGCTCAACTGATGGGCTTATCGGCTGGGTCGGTGGCCTGGGGCGATTACGACAACGATGGCGACCTGGACATTTTAATTACAGGCGAAGATCAGCACTTTAACCAACACACCAAAATATACCAGAATACCTTAGACAAGGGGAAAAACATCGCCATTGTGCCTCCCTCAGACCTTGACGCCGAGGTAAATAACAAAGCCGTAAAGTTGACATGGAAAAAGGTGCAAGATACTAAGGGGCTTACTTACAACATAAGAATTGGCACCGCTCCGGGTAAACACGACCGACTATCGCCTATGGCAAATGCCCAGAGTGGCTTTAGGTTGGTGGCCAACAGTGGCAATGCCCAACACCACGATCATTGGGTGATTAAGAACCTGCCTCCAGGCAAATATTACTGGAGCGTGCAAACCATTAACAGTGCTTTTAAAAGTTCTAAATTTTCGGAAGAAAAATCTTTTGTAGTACAGTAAAACCATTACATTATCTTCTGTAAAAAACCCCTGTATTGCAAGTAATACAGGGGTTTTTTTATTCACATTAACATAAAAACATCTTAAAACCATATAAATACATCTATTAATTACATTACAAAACGCCTCTTGCCTTCTTTCTTATTTTATAAACTATAAAAAATATTAAAGAAAGGAATTATGCCATTATTTGGGAAAAATAAAAAGGATAAGGATACTCAAAATGCTCAGAGTAGTCAAAGTCAATCGAAAAAAAAGAAAAAATCAAAAGGGGGAAGTGCCCAATCAGGTAATCAATCAAGCCAACCACTGCATAGCTCTAAACACAAGAAGCCACATAAATCTAAACACCCGCCACATAGCTCTAAACATCCAAACCTAGCAACAGTAAGCGAATCAGTACCACTCAAAGGGTCAGGAGACCCTCACAGCATTAGGTTTGACCTAAGTGATAAACGTGTAGATGCTCAAGTAACCCACACCTTAAAATTGCTCAAAAAAGAATTTAAGGATTTAGAGATGGATAAGATCGATTTGCACGCGCACATTATGAAATATTTAGTGGGCAGAGATGGGGTTGATCCTAAAAGACTAGACGCTGCAGACTTAGCACTGCAAATGCATAAGTATATGGCTCCTCTATTTGTAAAAGACCCAAGAAGTAGAGGAATGACCGCGGGTACTATGAACAGCCAACTGGATCAACAGATGTACCCAGACAAAGTAGAGGATTTACATAAAGATCCCAAAGAGAAAGCAAAGTATATAGACCAAATGAGTGGTAGCCAAAGCAGGCGTCCCAAAAAAGACGATCGAGGCAAGCTCCACCAAGGGATACGTTTGCAACACCCTGTAGATAGTAAGGCAGCGTTGGACGAATTATTTATTCAAGCAAATTTATCACAAAAGGAGTTTGATACACAACTATTGGAAGTTCAAAAACTGTTATCGAAGGGTCACAGGAAGGTAACAGCACATAAGTCTGACATCAAGGGTTGGGACAGGGCTTATGACAAACAACAAAATAAATACCGTGATGCTAGCCTAATCAAAGACTTGGTAAGGGGTACTTTGGTATTTAACTCTGTAACTGATCTTGTACAGGGGCGAGATTACATCTATCAGTGTTTTACAGTATACGGTACCAAAAACTCCATTGGGCACCCTACCGAGACCGGCTACCAAGATATGAAAATAAATGTAAAATTAAGCACGGGGCATATAGGCGAGCTACAGCTCCACCTACAAAGCATGGTAGAAAGTAAACATGCGGGTGGACACGGCTTGTACCGCTTAATCAGGGATTTTGACGAAGGAAAAACTAGTAATTTCAACGATGACCCCAAAAAAGCTGTTGACAGACTACAGCCAGTACTACAAACTTTGCGGGCAAACAAGCAAAAAGCCATTGCCAACCACCAAAACAAAACAGGGCTAAGCACCACTCTAGGCCCATTCAACCCCAAGACACACGACCGTAAGATTGCTTTTGTTAGATGGCTCATAGCTAGCATTGACTACGGACAATCGTTCAACCTGAACTCAGAAGAAGGTGCATTACTCAAAGAAATTAGTAAAGATGTTTATGCAAGTGCTGAAAAGGGTATTACCAAAGAAATAGAAGCTAGTGCAAGTTTAAGGACGACTTTCGGAGTAGGTTAAGTAACGTGTTCGCCCCGTAAACGGGATTTCGGGCGTAGCCCTCAACAATAACCCCGATAAGAAATCGGGACTTTGAAGCTGTCTGGTTTAGAATAAGTTAGCTTCGCAGAGCTTGAACTTCGTTCTGCGGTTCTCTTCACTGTCCTTCGTTCCGCCGGGACTATGAGTTTTTATTGCCCATAGCGATGCTATGGACGCAAAAACCGATGGCTAAATGCCTCGGTCAGTTTTGAGTCTTTGCCCAAAATTCAGACACCTATTTTGAATACGTTACTAAGCATTCACCAAAGGTGCACACCTATCAATGTGCACCTTTAGTAGTAGCTTTCAGTCCTGCCTGGCAGGTTTTTGAAAACTTGCCAGGTAAAATTTCTGCTTTTTTTTATCATTCAATGCAAACCTAAGTTTTGCTTGGTGTGCCCTCTAAAAACCGCTGGTGTGCCAGCGCCATTTTTAGTTGAGGGTAGTCATAGACATGCTGTAGCGCTTCTTTGAGAACCTGGAGGCTGGTAGTTTGCAAAAGTGCCGCCTTTGCCAAAATAATGTCCAGGTCTGATTGGGGCAAAAAATCGGTGACCGACAGCTGCCCACTCTCTACAAAGCGCGACAAGTGCCCCTCTATAGTGGCAGGAGTCAATCCCCTTTCTACGGCGATTTCTTCGAGGCTTTTGCCCGTCTGGTATAGCTCAAGGCTAAGGTCGTGGGTGGTGGTTTTGGGGGTTGGTTGGGCGACAGAAAAATGCTGTTTTTGGGCTTGATAGTTCGATGAACTTTCCAGGCTTTCTTTGCTCAGTATTTCGTTGTTGGCTACACTATTTACCAACAGCTCGGCTTTTACTATTTGTTTGTTCAAGTCTACCAGGCTTTGCTGGATTTCTGTCAGCTCTTTGCGGTATTTTTTAACTTTTTTCTTTTGCCCTACTTCTTTTTTGTGGGCTTCAAGCTTATCGTATAAAGACAACAACTGGGGTAAAAAATAAGCGGTAGCCTTGTCCACCCGTTCTTGCAGGTGCTCTATGGTTTGGTGAGACTGAGGCAGAGAAAACATTCGGGCAATTTGCTTCACAAACTTATCGCCTACCTCCCGCAGGGGCACAAACTCGGCTAATAGGTCTTGTGTCCAACCCTTAAAAGCTTGTTTTGTCGACAGTTTCGCGTCTTTGTCAAAAGACTGCAAATGCTCTTTGAGCAGGCTTTCCCACCCGCTCAAGTCAAAAGCCTTGTAGGCAAACCTCATCACAAAACTTTGTCTTTCTTTTTCCAGGTTTTCGCTGAGCACAGCTGCCGAAGCTTTTTGCTGGTTAAAATTTATCAGATTGGGGTCTTGGGCAATTCGTCGGGGGGGAATCGGGGCAGCCAACACCATTCCCTGCAAACCCGTCAGGCGGGAAAGTGCCACATACATTTGCCCGGGAGCAAAGGTTTTGGAAAGGTCTAACATGGCTTTTTCGAAGGTTAACCCCTGGCTTTTGTGCACGGTGATTGCCCAGGCAAGTTTGAGCGGATATTGAGTAAAAGTACCAATAATTTCTTCTTCGGTTTCGCCAGTTTCTTTATCTACAATATATCGTTTGTTTTCCCATTCAAAAGGCGCTACATAAATCACCTTAGGCCGCTTGCCTTCTGTTTCGTCGTCTACCCTTATACCAATGGCGTCATTTTCCAGTGCTACCACTTTGCCTATTTTACCATTATAGTAGCGAGGGCTTTCGCCCGAATCGTTTTTGATAAACATTACCTGTGTTCCTTTTTTAAGCTCCAGATTTTCGGCACAAGGGTACATACGTTCAGGAAAATCGCCGGATACCTCGGCCGGATATTGATGCACCGCAGACAAAATTTTATTTAATTCCCGTTGGTTGATCGTGTCTGCCTGGTGGTTGTGGGTAGTAATATTGATATAACCCTCTTTAGTATCTGCTGTCAGGTCGGGGTCGTGGTATTGGTTCAGCAGTTGTATATCTTCGGGGTATAATTGATTGTCTCTTAAACGGTTGAGTAACTGGATAAAACGTTGATCAGACTGGCGGTAGATTTTGTCTAACTCTATATACACGGGTGGGTGATGCGCCAACACCCTGGCACCAAAAAAAAAGATACTGGAGTAATAATTTCTCAATACCTGCCATTCGTCGGGGCGTACAATGGGGGGCAGTTGGTTCAGGTCGCCAATAAACAATACTTGCAAACCTCCAAAAGGGCTTGAATCCCGGCGAACCTTGCGCAAAATCAGGTCGGCACAATCAAGCAAATCGGCACGTAACATGCTCACCTCATCAATAATGAGTAATTCTAACTTTCGGAGTAGTTTTCGTTTTTCCTTACCAATGCGTTGCTCTGCCAGTACAACTTTGGGGGTATAAAAGCGTCGATTGCTACTGGTGTGGGCGGGCACCTGGGGGTCATCTTCAGGCACAAAACTACCAATGGGCAATTGCAAAAGAGAGTGCAAACTTACGCCTCCGGCATTGATGGCGGCAATGCCTGTGGGTGCCGCTACTGCGGTAGTTTTGTAAGTATTTTGGATAATGTACTTAAGCAAGGTTGTTTTACCCGACCCTGCTTTGCCTGTCAAAAATATATGTCGATGGGTCGCATTTACATAATGTACGGCTAGTTGTGCCACTTCCGAAAGTTCCATATTTTGCATGGTCAAATTAAGGCTTGTCAAGGCTGAAATGCAATTTATTAGACAGGTTTTAATCAACCAAAGTCAAGTATAGATTTGGGCACTCGCTCATGCACATCGTACCCATTTTAGTCATACCTAAGCAGGAGTGCACATTTTTTTCAAATGTTTTGATGACTTTTGATGACCATAGATCATTCCTCTTCTACTTTCATCAGCTTCAGCGCTATTTTTATAGTGGCATCAACTGTAGTTTTATTGAGGCTTTTGAAAGTGTCGCTTTTCAGGTCTACATACATTTTGGTGTGCAAGGTTACCTGAGAAGAAACGAAGCAATGATTTTCATAATCAAAAAAGTAAGTCCCCTTGCCCTTACCCTCAAATGTTGCCTCAGCCTCCAGTTCTTCTGGTATTTTCAAGTCTGACACATTCCAATGACTGGTTAAAACGGCGCAATTTCGTTGCATTTTTTTGGCTTTTTCCTTGTAATACAACTTATGATAACCATTTACAAACAAAGTAGAAGCCTGTAGGCGAAAAGGTAGTTTTACGGGGCTTTTGGCGCTTCCCCCCTTGGCAAAGTCATAAGGAGGCAAAGGAAACAAGGTACTCAAGGTAAAGTCGCCCCGCAAAATTTGAGTTTGCCCACCTGCTGGATAATCCTGATAAATTACCTGAACATTTGACCCAAGATGCCCTTTACCAAACATTTTCTCTTTATCAAAAATCGTGTTTTTCTCCCGAATATCAGTCACTATCAAATCTGCCATTTGATTGCTTTTTACTTTTACCACCAGTGCTTAGTCAATGCTTGGATTGGGGATAGAATGTGGATGAATAATGCAGTCAGGCGAGGCGCAAAAAACGCGCATAGCTGTAGCTACGCAAGTTTTTTTTGCAACAAAGAATGACAAAATTATTCGCCGCAGTTATCCCTAAATATAACCTTGACTAAGTACTAGTTGGGCTTGAATAGTTTGGGATACTGTTTTGTCTAGGTCATCTCCTGAGAAAAAGGGGTGTTTTTTTTGAGTAGTTGTTTTGGTATAGCGATAAATGTACTTTTTAGGCTTGCTAAAGTCCCAAATAAAAACAGTGTTTTGAGCAGAAGTAGTGTGCACCTGATTGTTGCTACATTGGACAAAAGTCAGGCTCGTTAATAGAAGCAAGACAAAACGTTGGATGGTATGTTTCATAATTTTTAAAAGTTTGATCAATGCCTTTGTTTACGCAAGGTTCTTGTCTTTGGGTTTCAATTCAGCCTTACTTCTATCTTCATGAGGCTGCCGAAAATTCTCCCATTTGCAAAGCTTTGACTACCAAACCCACTACGTTTTTTACCCCAAACTTAGTCAATAAATTTTTTCGATGCGTTTCTACAGTGCGAATACTCACAAACAACTGGTCGGCAATTTCTTGGGTGGTATATTCTTTCAAAATCAAGGCTAATACTTCACGCTCTCGAGGGGTCATGTGTACGTCATCGTCTACCTTGGGTTTAGAGCTAATTTGCCGCTTTCGCTTGAGCCCACTCAACATAATTTGGGTAACAAAATCGTCGAAATAGTAGCCCTTTTCGCACACTGTACGGATAGCCTTGCACACGTCTTGCCCCGAGGTGAGCTTGCGCAAATAGCCATTGACCCCCAAGTCGAGCAAGTGTAGCACATAGTCTTCTTGGTCGTATACAGTCAAGGTTATGATTTTGATTTTTGGGTAACGTTGTTTGAGTATTTTGGCGCATTCCATACCATCCATTTGGGGCATTTTAATGTCCATAAGTATCACCTCGGGCAGTTTATCGGCTTGTGCTAGTTGGTTGAGCAAGTCTTGCCCGTGTTCGGCTTCCAATGCAATTTTTAAATCGGCATGTTGGTGAATAATAAAAGTAAGCCCTTCTCTAAAGAGCTGCTGGTCGTCTGCAATAGCTATAGTGATGGTGTTCATACATTTTCTACGTTAAGGATCATTGGTTAACTCTATCCTTAAAAGTACAAATTATTACGATTTATCGGATAACAAGTGAGCTTTTATCTTGATGTTTAGGGTTGCTTGAAAACCTTCGCCTTTGCTCGACTGAAATTTGATTTGCCCCTTGAGTGCCTCAGCTTTGCCTATCATATTTTGCAGACCTAAGCCAAAACGATGGGTGTTTGCCACGCCTTCAAGGTCTACCCCTACCCCATTGTCATGGTATTGCAGGATTAATTGTTCATTCTCAAATTTGATAGCTAAGTTAATATAGGTTGCTTGGGCGTGTTTGAGGGTATTGTTCAACAACTCTTGCACAATGCGATATACTCCCAGTTCTTTGTCTAGGTCTAAACGCTGCGCATCATTGTGTTCAAACGTTACCTCTGTTTGATGCGCCTCTCGTATATGCTTGCACATTTCGTCGATGGCACTCACGAGCCCAAACTTCTCTAGGTTTTGTGGGCTTAGGTTGTGCGAAATTTGCCGTACACTTTGGGCAGCCGTGGCAACGAGTTGGTCTATCTTTTGGGCAACGGTTTGCGCCTCTGGTTGGTTCATCAAATGGCTTAGGTAGAGCTTGGCGGTAGAGAGCACCACCCCTACATCGTCGTGTAAGTCATGGGCAATGCGTTTGCGTTCTTTCTCTTGCACTTGGTTGGTTACCGAAATCAATTGTTGTTGTTGTTCGTTTTTGAGGGCTTGCATGCGCAACTGTTGTTGAGAGAGGCGTTTTTGGTAAAACACTACAAATAAGATGATTGCCACAGCCAACATAAAGGTAATGCCTATGCCAGTAGTAAGCAACCAGGCAAACTCTATTTCTTGGGTTTGATCCATAAAGCAATAGCGGCGCTAATGTAAAATATGATGAGAAAAACAGCATGGGCTGCCCAAAAGGTGACCCCTAAATTTTTGGAGTAATAAAGCAAATAATTGCTGAAAATGAAAATGAATAAAGCACCCGAAAAATACAGCAAAGCACCCACGCTAAACCAAAACATAGGCTCTTGTTCAATCCTTTTTACCTTGAGTTCTTTGGCGGTGTTGTAAAAGTACAGCAAAACAAATAGAATTACCAGCAAACCTTCCACTGTTCTTTGGTAAGAATTATTGGCATGAAGCCCCTGAATAAAGAAGGCATTCAATAAAGAGAAAAGTATAAAAACAACCAAAATGAGGGGAAAAGCAATGTTTGGGATGAATTTGCTCAATGTACTTTTGTAGATGAAAGCAATCAATACAAATTCAAACAATGTATATATATGACCAATAAACAGGTTGGGTATGTGATGCAATGCCAGTATAATTTGCGTAAGGTTTAAACCCACAGAGCAAAGCATCAGCACAAATATTAAACGTTTGTGGAATGAAAGGGAGTGATACTTTAACAGTCCTATAACTATTGGAACCACTCCCCAAAAAAGCATGAAGGCAAATACAGTATAAACAAGGGTTTTCAAATTTGCAGGTGATTAATTAGGTAATATCTTATCTAAATTCCAGCAGGTTAATTCTCCCCACACATAGGCGGACAAGGGGCTCCTGCGTCATAAAACAAGTTATGAAGGACTTGATCATAAGCCTCAGTAGATGACGCTATCATCAGATCAAAATACCCATTTTGAGGTTCCTTTATTTGCGTTTTCCCATTCTTTTGGAAATCATAAATCAAGCAACAAAACTTAAAATGAATGCTTATATCTTCAGACTTTTGATTCTCTAGTCCCTTAAGAATATCAAAAAAATCGTCTAACTGATAATTATACCCCCGCAAATTCATTCCACCGTAGGCATCTAACTGAAATATCCTTTTTAAAGGAGTGGTCACATCTTTTAACGCTTCCCAAGCTTTTAAACGTTCGTTGGCAAGCACGTCAGGTATTGGTGTATTTTTTTTACCACCAAACCTTGCATCGTTTTCTTCTAGCTTAAGATAACCAGTGGTTGGGTTACCATTTTTATCTTCTCCCCACAGCACAATGGTAAACAGAAGGTTTGTTGACAATGAGCTTTTCATTAAGGCAAAACGCACTTTAAAAATGTGCGTACCCACCGAATTAATCAACTCTAAATATTCATTAAATGAAATTTCATACCCTTCTATAAAATACCCATTGCTATTTATAAAGTATTTAGACAAATCTTCAGGTTTGTCCCGATCAATGTGTACTGCCCAACATTGGGTAAGCTCGTCAAGCTCCAGCTTATCAATAATAATTGCCATTAGCAAACAGATTAAAGTAAATAAAAAAATTGTTGTAAAGTTGCTTACTTCTAGCGAGTAAAGCAATTTACTGACAAGCCTTTAAAACCATAAAACATTATTAGTCAATCAATTAAACAAGTACTTGTTCAACAAATATCCGTGTTTACCCTGATAAAAATCAGGATAAACACGGAGGACACCTTCAGTTTTTCTATTGTGCTAAGCACTGCTTGGGTGAACGTCCAAAACGTTGTTTAAACAAAGTAGAAAAGGTGCTGGCGTGCTCAAAGCCGCTGTTCAATGCTACTTGAATAACCGATTCGGGCTTTCCGTTGGCGAGTTCTTGCCAGGCAAGCTGTAGTTGTACTTCTCTGATTAATTGGGCTGGGGTAACCCCCAATACTGATTGCAAGCGTCGGTTCAATTGGCGTTTGCTCAGGCAGGCAATAGAGGCAAGTTCTTCTACCTTGAGAGAAGCTTGCCTCAAGTGTTGCTCTATGGCATTTTCTAAGCTTTTGATCCAGTTGCGGTCTTTATCGCTTAGGGTATGGTGCACAATTGCCTGACAAAGCAAAGGTTGTAGCTGACTCACTTGCCTGTAACCAAACAGCATTTCTTCTATCTCTGCCAGTTTTTCTACCAAGCTTTTTTTACTGTGGTGACATCCGCCAGCAGCTTGCCTAAAAGATAGCAGGTTCAGTTGCCCCGTGGCTGATTTATGCAAAATCACAGTCGTTTGGGGATTCTTCATTGCTTGATTTTTTGCCTCCTGACAAATATTACAGTCATTGGCTGTCAACTCTGGGGTTTGGGTGGTGCGCAAAAAACTTATGTGTTGGTCTGTAAACTCTGAGGCAGCAAAGCATAAAAGCTCGGGCTGAAACGCTCTCAATTTTGATAGTTCTTTTGGGCTTGCTACTGCTTCGCCCAAAATCATGATAAAAAAATCGGTGGTCATCATTTTACATAGGTTGAGTATACTTTTTCATCTAAGGAATGATACCGAAATAAATTTACATTCTTAAGCTTATGTTTTACCGCCATGTTTCGTTGTAAAATCTTTCAATAGCGCTGCTATGACGCCGTCCCGCAGGGCTGGCTCAACATCCACTGGATATTGCCCTGCCTCACCTGACGAAAAAATCTTAGCCTAAACTATGTAAATTTATTTTTACACCATTCCTAATAGATGAATGAGCAGGGGTTCTAAAAATAAATTGCAGATAAATCAATACTCCGCAGTGATTTTAGTCAAAGTTGGTTGCTGGTTATCAGTTATTTATGAATTTAAAAACTATTTAATTGGGTGTTTAGTGATCTGGAAAAAATAAGATGTGCCAATTCAAGAAAATATATTGTTCTCAGACGATTCAAAAAAAACGGTGCATAGCCAAAGCTATGAAGCTTTTTTTTTGAGAAGAATGAGGGCAATAGATACACTTTAATGGCTCAAATTATTTATGAAAGATCACTTAGGCGTAAAACCGAAACACTTTTAAAAATAAAGTGAGTACACAATCTTAATATAAAACACTGGTTTACAGCATTTAACAAGGTGAATATTTACTCAAATCAGCTATGGACTATCGACTAAATGCTATGGACTATTGTAAATTAAATCGGGAGTAAAATTCTCACTTAAGGGCATCTAATACCATCGGGGGAAACTGGCATTTTGACAAAATAGGGGTTTTCTCAGAGGTTTCTCGGGGTTTTCACGGAGATGATGTTAAAAAGTCCTTTTTCAGCAAGTAGTTGTCCTTTTTGAGAAAATGGGAAGGTAAGTTTTGGGCTAGGTTTGCAATGTTGATTATTCAATAGGCGGTTGCCGAAAAGCCTTGAAGAGAGTAGGTAAATCCAACTTAAAAGTTATTAACATCATGTCAAATTCAAAAAAAAAATTAAATGTAATACAAGAAGGAGTGTTAAGTGTACTTGGACCAACTCCAATAAATGATTCTACTTACTTACGTAGCGTAAATGTAACTATTGACAACAAGATTAAAGAGTTACCCAAAAACGTTCAGTGGAATATTACCATAATGTCTAGCCTCCTTTACCCAACACAAGGAACATGGGAAGAAAGATTAGAGCCTGGAACTCAACTAGACTTTGGAGGTGATCCACTAATAGCATCAGCTTCTAATACTACATATCCTCAAGGAGTAAGAGGGTTTATTAGATTAAACGTTTTTGGAAATAATCAGGCGACTATTAATTTTAGTAACCAAATTTCTGAAATGCACGGTGATGTTAATGGTCAGACTTACATCTATGTAGGAAATATTTTGTTTTCTGTAGAGAACATTGTACGAAATGGAATATTAAATGTAAATGTAACAACAATCAAGTATTGTCAATAAGGTATCCCCCCCTAGTGCAAGCTTAACGCAGTGTAGCTTGTGCTAGTTTATTGAGAAAGCATCCTGCTTTCATGTTTTTGCAAAAAACAAATTACTCTAAGCATAACAAAAAGCCCAATTCATGTTTGCCTGAACTGGGGCTTTGTTTTGCTTGCGCAATGGAAGCTGCAAGCTTCCCCAAGACTAGGTACAAGCTACGCTCACGCTAAGCTTGCACCAGTGCTTTGAAAAGTAGTTTTACTTTTGGCTTGCGTCGGTTGGGGGATGTTGAGCCAGACACCCCCTAGCGCAAGCTTAACGCAGTGTAGCTTGTGCTAGTTTATTGAGAAAGCATCCTGCTTTCATGTTTTTGCAAAAAACAAATTACTCTAAGCATAACAAAAAGCCCAATTCATGTTTGCCTGAACTGGGCTTTGTTTTGCTGGCGCAATGGAAGCTGCAAGCTTCCCCAATACTAGGTACAAGCTACGCTCACGCTAAGCTTGCACCAGTGCTTTGAAAAGTAGTTTTACTTTTGGCTTGCGTTGGTTGGGGCATCAAACACCCCCTAGCGCAAGCTTAACGCAGTGTAGCTTGTGCTAGTTTATTGAGAAAGCATCCTGCTTTCATGTTTTTGCAAAAAACAAATTACTCTAAGTATAACAAAAAGCCCAATTCAGGCTTGCCTGAACTGGGCTTTGTTTTGCTGGCGCAATGGAAGCTGCAAGCTTCCCCAATACTAGGTACAAGCTACGCTCACGCTAAGCTTGCACCAGTGCTTTGAAAAGTAGTTTTACTTTTGGCTTGCGTCGGCTAGGAAAAACCCCTCTAGCGCAAGCTTAACGCTGTGTAGCTTGTGCTAGTTTATTGAGAAAGCATCCTGATTTCATGTTTTTACAAAAAACAAATTACTCTAAGCATAACAAAAAGCCCAATTCATGTTTGCCTGAACTGGGCTTTGTTTTGCTGGCGCAATGGAAGCTGCAAGCTTCCCCAATACTAGGTACAAGCTACGCTCACGCTAAGCTTGCACCAGTGCTTTGAAAAGTAGTTTTACTTTTGGCTTGCGTCGGTTGGGGGATGTTGAGCCAGACACCCCCTAGCGCAAGCTTAACGCAGTGTAGCTTGTGCTAGTTTATTGAGAAAGCATCCTGCTTTCAGGTTTTTGCAAAAAACAAATTACTCTAAGCATAACAAAAAGCCCAATTCATGCTTGCCTGAACTGGGCTTTGTTTTGCTTGCGCAATGGAAGCTGCAAGCTTCCCCAATACTAGGTACAAGCTACGCTCATGCTAAGCTTGCACCAGTGCTTTGAAAAGTAGTTTTACTTTTGGCTTGCGTTGGTTGGGTTTATAAAACTTCTACCTACCGATTTTATAAACCGCTAAAAATCAACGTCCTATAAAATCGGTAAGTTGCTTGTAGAGCAGCGTCAAACTTGAAGCACCGATATGCATCGGCATCTAAGGACTTGAGGCTGTAGAAGCTATCGACTGAATGCTATCTAATGCGCCTCCAACCAAGTCGTCCCCTCTCCTACTTCTACCTCCATAGGCACTTGCATGGTGCGATTAATAGAAGATAAAGCATTTTTCATCAAGTCTACAATGGCGGGTTTTAGTATGCCCAGTTCATCTTTGTGGGCATCAAACACCAATTCATCGTGTACTTGCAGAATCATTTTGCTTTTGAGATGCTCTTTTTTGAGAAATTCGTGCAAACGAATCATCGCAATTTTGATCATGTCGGCGGCGCTTCCTTGGATGGGCGCGTTGATAGCGTTGCGTTCGGCATTGCCCCGCTCCACCGCATTGCGTGAATTGATGTTGCGCAAATAACGACGACGCCCTAGTATGGTTTCTACATACTCTTGCTCGCGTGCCTTATTGATCATGTCATCCATGTATTGCTTCACCGCAGGAAATTCTTCAAAATAGGCTTTGATGATCTCGCCCGCTTCTTTGCGTGGAATGTTCAAACGCTCGGAAAGCCCATGCGCCGAAATACCGTAAATAATCCCAAAGTTGGCAGTTTTTGCCTTGCGTCGCATGTCGCTGTCTACTTGGTCGAGCGGTACTTTGTATATTTTGCTGGCGGTAGTGGCGTGAATGTCTTCGCCATTTTGGAAAGCCTTGATCATAGTAGCATCCTGGCTAAACTCTGCCATAATACGCAACTCAATTTGAGAATAATCTGCTGCTAACAATACAAACTCATCGCTGCGCGGAATAAAAGCACGACGCACTTCACGCCCTTGAGCGGTACGGATAGGAATGTTTTGCAGGTTGGGGTTGGTAGAACTCAAACGACCTGTGGCAGCTACGGCCTGGTTATAAGAAGTATGAATCAAGCCCGTTTTTTTGTTGACCAATTCAGGCAAAGCATCTACGTAAGTGTTCTTCAGCTTTTGCAAGCCTCTAAAATCCAAGATGTGCTGCACAATCTCGTTTTTGTCGGCAAGCTTTACCAAAATCTCTTCGCCCGTGGCATATTGCCCCGACTTGGTTTTTTTGGCTTTGGGGTCTAGCTGTAGTTTGCCAAACAAGATTTCGCCCAGTTGTTTGGGGGAGGCAATATTGAACTGTTCACCCGCAATTTTGTAAATCTTTTCTTCCAACACCACCACCTCTTTGGCAAGTTCTTTCGACAATTTTGCCAAGCTCTCCGAGTCTAGCCTTACTCCGTTGGTTTCTACCGTGGCAAGCACCTCAATCAAAGGGGTTTCTACTTCGTCGAGCAACTTCTCTAGGGTTACTTTTTCGCCACCATCTTCAGGGGCAGGGTGGCGCAAGTCTTGAGCCTTTATCTGGGCATCAAAAATTTCTTTCAATTGCAAAGTAATGTCGGCATCTTCGCCTGCATACTCGGTTATTTTATCTAGTTCCACATCGCGCATGCTGCCTTGCTTCTTCCCTTTTTTGCCAATCAAACTCGTAATTTCTACTGGCTCATAGTTGAGGTAACTCTTGGCAAGCACGTCCATATTGTGGCGCATGTCGGGTTGCAGCAGGTAATGCGCCAACATCGTATCAAAAAACTTTCCCTTGGGCTCAATGCCATAGTTTTTGAGCACCACCCAATCGTATTTTAGGTTTTGGGCAATTTTGCCAATGCTTTCGTCCTCAAAAACCTCTTTAAACTCATCAACAATTGCCTGGGCTTCTTTTTGATCGGCAGGTGTAGGCACATAGTACGCCTCGCCCGCATAAGTAGCAAAGGCGATTCCTACCAATTCGGCATCTTGAGCTACTAAACTCGTAGTTTCGGTATCAAAACAAAACTCGTCTTGCTGCTTGAGATGGGCAATCAGCTCGGTACGTTTTCCGGGAGTATCTATAGCATAATAATGGTGTACGGTGTTGCCAATATTTGCCAGACTGGTGGCGGGGGCTGTGGCTTGGCTATCATCGGCAGGGGTGCCATCACCAAACAACCCCATTTGGTTGGCGGCTACTTTGGGGCTACGCTTGGTCTTTTTCTTGGTGGCACCAGCCGGGGCATCTTCTTTAAACAAACGTCTGGTGAGGGTTCTAAACTCCAGCTCTTCAAACAACGCCTTCACTTTGTCTTTGTCAAACGATTCGTACTTCAGGTTTTCTTCGCTAAAGTCTATGGGCACTTCTATATTAATCGTGGCAAGTTTTTTCGAGAGCAACGCTTGGTCTCGACTGGCTTCTACCTTTTCTTTTTGTTTGCCTTTCAGTTTATCCGTATTTTCCAGCAAGCCTTCTACCGAGCCATACGCCTTCAAAAACTTCACGGCAGTTTTGGGACCTACGCCTGGTATGCCTGGTATATTATCTACAGCATCGCCTTGCATGCCCAAAAAGTCAATCACCTGATCTACCCGCTCAATGTCAAACTTTTCTAACACCTTGTTTACATCCCAAATATCAATGCCATTGCCCATGTACGAGGGTTTGTACAAAAATATTTTGTCTTCTACCAACTGCGCATAATCCTTGTCAATGGTCATCATGTATACCTCGTCGAACCCTTCGCGGGCAGCACGTTTGGCAATGGTACCTATAATATCGTCGGCTTCGTAACCAGGCAACACCAACGCCGGAATCTTAAACGCCTCTACCATTTTGTAGATATAAGGGATGGCATTGGTAATGTCTTCGGGTTGCTCTTCTCGGTTGGCTTTGTATTCTTTGTATTCTATATGTCTAAAGGTGGGCTCAGCAGTATCAAAGGCAATGCCTATGTGGGTGGGATTTTCTTTTTGTAATACTTCTACCAATGAGTTAGTAAAGCCAAGCACCGCTCCGGTGTTCATTCCTTTAGAGTTGATCCGGGGGTTTTTGCTAAAAGCAAAATGCGCCCGATAGATCATAGCCATGGCGTCTAACAAAAAAAGTTTTTTCATGTGTATTTTTTTTAGTCAAGAGTTTTTTAGTCGATAGCCTCGGCAAGGTTCTAGGGACTAGGTGCTAGGCACACCCTGTGCTATAGGCAACTAACAAATCCATAGTACACTCATTTTCAATGGGTTATAAATTTATTAGTTAAAAGTCCAATGCTGTTACCTACTCCACCACTTCCAACAAGGTACGGAAAGCATTCATCTTGTTGCCGTAGCGGTCTACAGCTTCCTTGCGCAATTTTTCGGCGTGATTGTCTACATAACTTTGATAATCGCCCATGCTGTTGGCTACATAATGACAAGCATAGGTGGTGGCTATAGCCTGAGGGTCGTCTACCAATACTTTCATTACTTTGCTCTCGGTAAAACAGCCAGTAGCCATTACATCGGGCACATGGTGTTCATTCATCCAGTTCAGCCATTCTTCACGCACGTCATTTTCAATCAATATTGTTACATTGTATACAATTTTTGCCATATTTTTTATAGTTTGCCGGATGCTTATCCTGGTTTTACCAACTGAAATAAAAGTGAATATTTTAGGGCAAAATAACAAGTTTAAAACAGATTTTGCTAACTTTTGAAGGAAGTAATCAAAGAGTATGTTTAAAAATTAATTAGTTGTTTTATGTTCAACAGTGAAACAGGGCTCCGAATCAAGTTTGGTTTGATCTGCCTGAACACAAAACGCATCATCAGTCACTTTAGACAAGCGCTTGTGGAAAAACTGTGAACTCATTATTTTTTATATATTTTCAAACACAAATTTGCTAAAACAGTATGAAAACATTTTCTAAATTTTTATTTGCCGCTTTGATAGCATTTGGTATACAAGCTTGTGGAGGGGGCGACAAAGCCAACAACAGCGAAGGTGATACTACCCAAACCACACAAGACACTGCAGCTAACGCTGAAAACAAAACGCCCGAAACAAAAGTAGAAGAAAACAACACTAAACCAGCGGGTGATACCACTGACGGGAATAAAACAGCAGAAAGAAATACAGATAAAGAAAAACTTCTGGTGGGGGTTTGGGGCGACAAGCCCAACATGAGCCAGTTTACTTTTAAAGAAGATGGCACCTTTGAAGAGATCACTCCAGTGCCAGTCATTACAGGCACTTACAAAGTAATAGGCAATGTGCTGATGATAGAGGGAATAAAAAAAATGGATGGGGCTGAGGATGAAAAGTACAAAGACCAGTACGATATAGAGCAGCTTGATAGCAAAAAAATGATTAAGCTCAAAAAAGGAGAGTTAGTTCGTGTATTTCGCTATGACGAAAAACTGTAAACATTTGCATATAAAACAAAGCCCTGAAGCTTATCGTAGCTTCAGGGCTTTGTTTTATATGCATTATATTTCTGCCTCTTTGCCAAGTTACTTAGCGTGGGTTTGAGCGTGTTGATAAGCCGCTAAAATATCGGGATGAAACACTTCCAAAAACTTGTCTAACGGTTGTTTGGCTCTGGCAGCATAAGTTACCAAAGGCTCCAGCGGCTGTCCCAGGTCATAATGGTTATGTACTACCCAGTACACACTTTTCTGTACACTGTTTGCCTGAGTTTCCAGGTTAAAGGGTGGCAAATTATCTGGTGCTTGCACACCTTCAAGTTTGGTAGTAATTTCTTTTACTATTTCCTCAACTTCCATACAACAATACTATTTATATATGTTCAACCTGATCTAAAGTTAACCCAGTGGCGTCGCTTATGTCTTTCAGTGAAAAACCTTTTTCTTTCATCCTTAAGACGGTTTGATGTAAACCTTGTTCTATACCTTCTTCTCTGCCTTGTTCTAACCCCTTTTTAAGAGAAGTCTGAATCACATTATCCCAATCACGGTAATTTTTCAAACTATCCTGATAAGCAATTTGCTGTTTTTTATCAAAGTGAGCTATCTCAGCAGCATCCAGTAGTTTTTGAAAAACTTTCTCTTGTAAAGCCGCCGGACGCTCTTGTAACTTACCCAAGTTCTGAAAAATATACATCCATTTATCATAATGCGTCTCAAGTTCATGCTTTTCTTTACTAAATTTGGGTATTTCGAGGTAAGTAAGCTGTAGTTTATCATTAAACACCTCGTTGGTTTCCAAATCTACCAATTGCACCTTGTGGTGAAAAGTAGAGACATTTTTGGCGAAGACAAAGTCCAGAAAGGCAATGGTATATACCCCCTTTAATTCAAAGTTCCATTTTTTACCCGGCTCTGCCTGCTCTTGAACAGGAAAAGTCGTATAATAAATGCTACGGTCTATTCTTGAGCCTTGCTGCACTTTTTGAAGCTGCACAATAAACTTTTCGTCTTGTTTATTTTCACAATATACAACCAAGGTATTTGCAGCAGCTACCGAGTCCTGCGCCAACCTTTCATTGGTCAAATAAGTCAGCACATGTATACTTTCATGCAGCAATTCATTGATAAAGTCAATCAACAAATCTTTATTGCGCTCTTCACCAAATAGCTTTTTAAAGCCAAAATCGGTAAAAGGGTTTATAAATTTCTCCATACTGAAAGCAAGTTTAACAAGTGTTTCCAAAAATAACCTTTTTTAGACACAAACACATCACTTAAAGGCAATCATTACCCCTTCCATTTGATATTACAGCCTACGCTAGGGGTTTGGTCAGTGCTTACTGGTTTGCCCGCCAAAATAGCGTCTAAAGCCTGGCGCATGTCTTTGCCTGTAACGGGTACATTGCTTCCAGGGCGTGAACCATCCAACTGTCCTCTATATACGCAACGCAGGTTGCCGTCAAAAATATTAAAATCAGGCGTACACTCTGCGGTATAAGCTTTTGCCACCTCCTGAGTTTCGTCATACAAATAAGGGAAAGGATAACCTAAACGAGTGGCTTCTGTTTTCATTTGCTCTGGACCATCGGCAGGGTATGCTTCAGCGTCGTTCGAGCTAATGGCCACAAAAGCTACGCCTTTGGGCATATAGTCGTTTGCCAGCGCTACCAAGGCATCATTTACGTGTTTTACATAAGGGCAGTGGTTGCAAATAAACATTACTACCGTCGCCTTGTCAGATTTGAGTTGTTCCAAACTCATTGTTTTACCCGAGACAGTATCGGGCAGGGTAAAATCAGGGGCAATAAAGCCCAAAGGTATTTGTTTGGTTGGAGTTAATGCCATGTTTAGTTAATAGTTTAATAGTCAATAGACGATAGTTTTTAGCTACGCTTTAGGCGATAGCATATAGTTTGTATAGTGGCTTCGCAAACAATAGAGCAATCAAGCCATTCTCTAGAATCTATACCCCAGCCCCAGCTCAAAATTATCGGCAGCACCTAGTTGGGTTTTAATAGCAAATGAAGTAAAAAGTTCTCGATAAAAACGCCATTTAAAGCCATATTTATTATACCATACCGCGTCAAACGGTTGGGGTTTGTATACATACACCCCCGCCTGAATCATAATTGCCATTTGCCCCACCAAAATATCCATGCCAGTAAGCACCGCCGCCCTTCCGGGCAATGCAGGTTCAGGTTGGTTTTTGCCATCAGGAATATACTCTTTGTACAAATTATTATAGATCGCTTCTACCCCCAATAACCAACTCACTTTACGGCTAATGCGTTTTTCGCCCAAAAAGTTCACATTATATACCGCATACTTTCGCCCTCCTGTAGGGTATTGCTCCAGCATACCAAACGCTCCTGATATATTCCAACGCCACTTTTTTGGTTTATAGAAGGTAGTATCTACCTTGTTTTCTACTGGTTTATTTTGCCTGTATTTTATCCCTAAACCCAACGACAAAGCATTGATTCCCCCATTGGGCATTTGCAGTGCGGCATTGGAATAGTGAATGATGCCTGCTTCGGCAGATAGCTGAAGCCGTGGAGTTAAGTAATAGTTATAGCTTAACATCAGCTCAAAAGAATAGTTAAACTGGCTACCTACATAAGTGTTTTTTCGGTTGCGAAACTTACGGTAGTTTTCGGTCAGGTAAGCTACCCCATAGCCCACCAACAAGTGCCAATCGTGTCGTTTTCTTTGCTTCAACGGAAAGTCTCCCACTCCTTGTAAGCTATAGGCTTTGCCCAAAAACTCGTTGCGAAAGTCATAGTGGATAAATGTAACCCCAAAACGAGGCGATTTATACCAATGGTGCCAGTCTTTATTGCCCGATGTTTGTTTCATTAGCCTCAGCTCTACCCCTTTTGGGCTTGCGGTAGTCAGTTGAGGCGAGGTAAGGCTAATGGGAATAAGTAAACCCGTAAGTGCCTGAGCGTCTACACTCAAGTTTTGCGCCTTGAGGGTACCTTGCCAAAACACCCCTATCAGCAAGCAGTACACGCATTGTATCAATTTATTTTTTTGTGTCATCATACTTAATTCATCATTTACCTGCCACCACTCTGCCAGGTCCTGTCACATTGCTTTTTACATAAGAGGGGTTGCCATAATAAATAATATCGCCTGTACTCTCTACCGTGGCAACGAGCGAGTCCAACACGGTTACCTCAAACTGTCCCTCGTCGCGGGTGCGGGCAGTACAATGGGTAGTCACAAAGTTTTTACCCTTAAAAAAACCTACATTATGCGAAAACAAGTTGCTGCGCTCGCTTTTGCCATGCACCTCCAAATCGCCCAACTCTAGCATAGTACAGCTAAAATTTGTCACATTTACCAATAGCTTCACATTGCCATTGCCTTTTATATTTACCAGCAAGTTGGCATTTCTTAGCGTATCAACCGACAAAATATTGCCAAAACCCAAGTGGTCTATTTGCGCCAGTGTCTGATATTTTACCCTTACAGTTGGTTGGCTTCCTCCCCTCGACCAATGGCATTTATTATTGTTGGTAATCATGAGTTTACCGCTTTCGGCGTTTACCTCAGTACGAATGTTACCAATAAGGTTTTTACCCGAAATTACTTCTACTTCGGGCGCACTACCTTGCTCAAGCACTACGTCTACCCAACCATCTACCTCTAGCGCGCTAAAGCTATCAATACTTCTTGTCTGGCTAATGGTTTTGCCCTGCCCTTTGAGGCAACCATTCTGACACCCTGGCAAAATGATCAGGCAAACCACTATCAAAATATAAGTGAATTGTTTAGTATAATTCATTGTTATTGACTGATAAGATTATTTTTGTAGTTTTAGAGCTTGTTTACAAATTTTTTTGTAAAAGATCTACTGTACCTTGTAAGGCTCATCCAACAGCTTGTAAAAATATGCATAAATTTAAATTTTGACTGCATAAGGTTCATGATTACCTAAACATTGCCTGAATTTTGTAATACTTTATCAAGGCTTCAGATACATTTAGTATATATTTGCATAAAAATATTATCTTTATTGACTTCTGCTATTAGAATTAGCTAACACAAAGTGGGCAGTTTTGCTGCAAAAATTACAGTTGAGATTTCTATGCAATAATTTGATATGATTAAAGCTTTTCAAAAAAGTTTAAAATCGTTGGCTACAGCAGGTAGCACCGAAGATGACTCATTCTTTGTCAAAAATCATAAGTATGCCTTCACACTTTATGGTTGCTTTATGGTTTTTGCCGGAGCATATTGGTCTATTGCGGGTTTTGTGTTAGGCTATTATTGGTTAGGCATTACCTCGGCAGTATACCTATTGCTTACTTTGGGCAACCTCCGCCTTTTCTTCAAGAAAAAGTCCTTGCTGTTTCCCCGCACATTTCAAGTAGCCAGTGGTGTACTACTACCCTTTGTATTTCAATGGTTAATGGGTGGTTTTCAGGCTTCTGGCACATTTTTGCTGTGGGCATTGCCCAGTGCGCTGGGAGGGCTCACCTGTACACCTTTTCGTCAAGCGGCTTATTGGCTCTATGTGTTTTTGTTGGGCATTTTTGTATCTATTATCATAGACAACCAACTCACTACCTTACTCAACCTTCAGCAAGCACCTCAACAACACCCTTACTTCTTCTCCGTCAACTTAGCCATTATCATGTTGGTAGTTGCCTTTGTGGCCAGTCAATTTGTCAATAGCAGTGTACAACTACAAAGGGTACTAAGGGGGCAATTGTCGGCGCTTAACTATAGCATGGGCACACTGGAACTAGACAAACATGGGCGCATTACTTTTGCCAATGATTTGTTTTGCCGTTTTTTAAACATCAAAAAAAAACGGTTGTTAGGCAAACGCCCCAAAACATTCCTCCAGTCGCAACGCTGGGATAACAAAACCCACTACAAGATATTTTGGTCTACTCTCAAACAAGGCATCAGTCAATCGGGCGAATTTGAATACCCGACCCAACGTGATGGCAGCTATTGGTTAGCGATGACTTTTACCCCTGTATTTAGCAGCGAAAACCAATTAATAAAGGTGATTGTAATTGCGAATAATATCACCGAAAACAATCGTAAAAAACAAGAAATAGAGGAGTCTAACCAACGACTGTACTCATCGGAAGAAGAGTTACGCCAAAACATGGAAGAACTTTTGGCTACTCAAGAACACTTACGCCGGGTAGAAACAGAACAACGCGGGCACCTTGCTGCTATCAACCGTACACTTGCAGTAGCTGAGTACGATGTAAAAGGTAATATTATCGAGGCAAATACTTCTTTTTTGTATTTGATGAAGTATGAGAGAGAAGACTTGCTGGGCAAGCACCATGATGTATTGATAGATGAGTATGGTAAAAACGAGGAGAGTTATACTCATTTTTGGGAAGAGCTTCGAGAGGGTATTCCACATTCGGGCGATTTCAAACGAGTGAATCAATACCATGAAGATGTCTGGATCAACAGTTCTTATACTCCCATTACCGACGATAACGACAACGTAATTAAGATTGTACAACTTGCCAATGACATTACCGCTACTGAACAACAAAATATAGAGTACCGCGCCCGTAGCGATGCTTTTGCCAGATTCAATACTATCGTAGAGTTTTCTTTGGAAGGCAAAGTGGTTCATGCCAATGACTTTTTCATAAGAATGAGTGGTTATGAGCTTGAGGATGTGATCGGACAGGATTATGCTTTCTTTTTGCCCGACCGGGAAGAAAAAAGAGAGGTTTATAAACGTTTTTGGAGCAGTGTAAAACGCGCTGGGTTCTACGATGGAGTATTTCGTTGGATATCAAAACACGGTGAAGACCTGTGGTTCAGAGGGGTATATTCAGTGTTGAAAAACCACGATGGTGAACCGCTCAAAGTCATTAAGTTTGCTCAGGATGTGTCGAACGAAAAACTACTGGAAAAACAGGCACAAGAGCAAATAGAGCAAATAAAAACATCGGAACAAGAATTAAGGCGCAATGCAGACCAACTGTTGTCTGCCAATGAGGACATATCAAAAGCCAAACAACACCTCGAAGAAATCACCTCTTTTCAAAAAAGTATTCTTCAAAGTGCTGAGCTTTCTATTATATCTACCAACCTACACGGCATCATTACCAGTTTTAATCCAGCCGCTGCTAAGTGGTTGGGGTATGAAGCATCAGAATTGATAGACAAAAAAGATTTGTTGCTATTTCATGATGCCACTGAGATTGAAGCAAAAACCTTGGAAGTAGCCAAAACTCAAAAGAAAGAAGTACAAAGCATGGATGTGTTGCTTGGCAAAGCCCTGCAAGGCCAGGTAGATAGAAATGAATGGACCTATATACGCAAAGATAGGTCACAGTTTAGGGTGTTGTTGACTGTTTCTGGTATTCAGAATGATAACGATGAAATCATTGGTTTTTTGGCAGTGGCTAATGATATTACTGAGGAGTTTAAACAACGCCAAAAAGTAAGTATTCTGCTCAAAGAGGCAAAACAGCAACAAAACATGCTGAGCCGTATGGAAAAAACGGCTAAGGTAGGTGCCTGGGAGTATGACTTGCGAGACGAAAAAGGGCATCGTTTGGTATGGAGCGATCAAATGTTTAGGGTATACGAGGTGCCATTTAACATGGAGCCCACACTGGACGACTTCTTTAAATATTATAAAGAAGGAGATGCTCAAATAATCAAAGAACACTTTAATAGTGCATTGAAAAACGGTGACTCCTATGAGCTGGAGCTACAAATGGTATCTGCCAAGGGCAAAGAAATATGGGTAAGGGCTATTGGCAAAGCACAGCAGCGACGAGGCAAAACAGTACGCCTGTCTGGTACAATTCAAGACATTACCGAACGCAAAGAGATAGAAGAACAACAAGATCGTTTGGTGTCTATTTTAGAAGCATCGCCCAATCTGGTGGCAATGAACGATAACAAAGGACGGGTTATCTATATCAATCAAGGGGGCAAAGACATGCTGGGTTACCCACCAGAGTTTGATGAGTTTTATAACAGGGAAACCATCGATTTCCAGACAGCAGAAAGTATGGAGCTGATCAGAACCGAAGGGACCCCTTATGCCAAAGAACATGGAGTGTGGGTAGGCGAAACCGAATGGGTGCACAAAGATGGGCACGAAGTACCCACCAGTCAGATTATAGTGGCACACAAAAATGCTAATGGCTCTATCAAATATTTCTCTACAGTAGCTTTTGATATTAGTGAATTAAAAAACCAACAGCAAGAATTGGTGGCAGCCCGTGACATATTGGAAGACTCGCTGGAAGAGCTGAAAGCAAAAAATGAAATACTGGAAGCCTCTAAGCGCATACTGAGTGCAAGTAATGCCCGCATAGAGTCAAGTAGGGTACAGTTGGCAGAACAAAGCCAGAAGCTTACCAAGCAAAACAAAAACATTACTGACAGTATCAACTACGCCAGCCGTATTCAGCGGGCTTTGCTTACACGTGAACAAAAAATAATTGATAGCTTTAAGGAAGCTTTTATATTGTACTTGCCCAAAGACATTGTATCGGGTGATTTTTACTGGTATTCGGAAATAGAAAAAAACGGACAGGGTAATAAAAAGGTGTTGATTGCAGCTGATTGTACCGGGCACGGGGTACCAGGGGCATTGATGACCATTATAGGTAACAATATTTTGGACGATGTAATCAACAAACAACAAATACTCGAACCCGATCAGATTTTATATGAGCTTGACAATCAGCTGGTAGAGACACTCCACGCCAACAGTGATTCTCCTGAAGACAGCAAGGTAAATGATGGGATGGACATAAGCATTATGGTAATAGACGAAGACCAAAAACAATTACGCTTTGCCGCAGCAAAAAATCCCCTACTTTATGTAAGAGGTGGCGAAATTCATCAAGTAAGAGGCTCCAAGTTTCCGATTGGTAGCAATACTCAATATAAACTTCAGAAGGTGTTCGAAACTCATACAATAGATATACAACCTGGTGATATATTTTATATGATTTCAGATGGTTTTCAAGACCAATTTGGAGGAAAAAATGGTAAAAAATACCTTACCAAACGTTTTCGAAGTTTATTACTGTCTATCAGCCACTTGCCAATGGAGGCGCAGGGAAAGTACCTTGAGAAAGAAATTACTGAATGGCAAGGTGATGCTTCTCAAACTGATGATATATTGGTGATGGGGATTAAGTATTGAGCCATTGAAAACTCGTATTTCTGTAGGGGGCTTTAAAAGACAAAAATCCCCTGGCTTTTTATAAAAAAGCTCAGGGAATCACTTTCTATAGTATTTATTGCTTCACAATCCAACGTTTAGCGTCTTCCAGGCTCAAAAAATGCTCATTACCTGTTTTATTGCTTTTTATCGCATATTCTTTAGTTGACAGCTCTGTAAATATATTGCGTGAGGTTACAAAAGCCATTGTTTCTAAACCAGCATAACGTGCTGCTGGTAGCCATATTTTAATAAGCCAACTCAACGAATCAGACAGAGAACCCTCCATCATTTCAGTATCCATAATCCAACGTTTTGCCTTAGATGACTTAAGAACAGTAAGGCCAGCTTGCATGCCTTCCATAATATTGTCGTGGGGGCAGTATCCTTGCCATTTGGTAATTACGGTGTTTGTATTTTTACAGTGTTCAATTTTGACGAAGTTGATACCGCTTGTTCTTTTCAATACAGTCATTGTTAAAAAGTTGGATGGGTTTGGAATATAAAGTTGTTGCTTAATTGCAATGCAATGGTAGGGAATAAAACCTGTGATTACAAATAAGGGCAATAAAGCAAACGTAAGTTAAACTACTGAAAGTGAACCAGAAAAAACACAATCTTGGCTAAACTTTGTCATAAGTTAAACATGTAGGTTTTATAGGGTTTAACTGTTTTATCTATCAGGCAGATCAATAAGTAAACAACTGGCTATAAATTGGTTACTTAAAAACAAATGTGCGGCACTCTCTATAGTAACTCCTATCACAAAAGTGTAATAACTAAGTACAATGGTAACAAAAGCTTGACTAAACTAAGGTTTTTTGTAGCTTTAAGCACAATGGAACCTAAACTTTTTATTTACAAAAAACCATTTTCATAAAAACCCACTTTATGGACTTTTCAAAGAAGGTCAAAAACTAAAAAAGCTGCAAAAATCAAAGATTTTGCAACTCAAAACAGGTAATTTATTGGATCTAAGTAGCAGCAAATAATTAGCTATAAGAATAACTCATTCATAGTATGATAGTAATCTAATCATTAGATATATTTCTGCCTTGGTACTTATATTCTAAATACGATGGTATTACTTACAATCTTATACCAAAACTAAATGCATTAAGAGAAGGTCCTTTACCCTCTACAAATAAGGGGTTGAGGTCATACTTGGCAAACAACTGAAAGCCATCAAACCCAAGGTAAGTAACCAAACCATAACGCCAGTTATTCAAGAAATAACTTCTATGAGGGCGTTGTACGTTTTGCCCACTGGGTTTAATCTTGGCGTAGCTATCTAAACGATAACCAAAGTAACCTCCTATGTCGAACCGAAAAGTAGTACGCCCAAAAGGATTTTGAAACCTAAGCCCCAATAATATGGGCACATTGGCATAAATGGTGGTTAGCTTGCTTTTATCTATAGTTACATTATTATCTTCGAGATAATCTCTAAAGTTTACACCTGCCGAGTCTTGCGTAATGTAGGTGTCATTGGTAAACATAAAATTATTCCAGCTTACTTCTATCCCCATCGTTAAACGTAAAGGAGATCCAAACAAACTAGTGCGTCGGTACCAACCTACCGAAATATACCTCGACCCAAAAACATCTAGTCCGTATGCCTTTCCGGCTTCATCTGGAAACCTCCCATTTTCGAGGTAATTATTAAACCCTAAATCAAGCGAAAGGTAGTTGCGCACCCGTGAACGTCTGCGACGCTTGTATTTTCGATGCCTGTTTCGCTGATTTTCGTACTCGCTGGTATAGTAATCGTTGAAATTTTCGTTGGGTTGATATACAATCACGGTTTTTTCGCTTCCACTTCGGCTAGAGTCTGCTTTTTTTACCGCCTCAGCTATAATCTTATTCAAGTCTACCTTCGACAAATCTTTCAAACCATCTTTGTCTTTGGTAACAATAATGACTTTAGTGCCTCCTACATCTACTTTTACAGTGTCCTGGGCTTTTGCACCCACACTACCCAACAACAGCAACACCAGTGCAATACATCTTGTTTTTTTCATAGTGAATAATTTCATGTTTTTTTCATTTTTTTGGTTGTATGGTCAATGATTCATCCTACACGTTTGTGTTTTATACACTACCACAAACAATTTTTCAGTTTTTATGATTTACACCGGTGCTTGCAATTATTAAAAACTCATAGTTAAATCTGCCCAAATTACAGACAGTAATTAATCGTCACGATCGCCTAAAAATCTCAAAATGCTTCGTTTCTTCTCCGCCTTTTTAGTTTTGGTTTTATTGTGATCCAAGCCTTTTAGTTTTTTCCAGATTTTTTTCAAGCCTTTGCCCCCTTCGTCCTGCGCACGCTCTGCGGCCATGTTTTCTGATAGCTTCAAGGTGACGGTCACTTGAAATTGCTTGTTTGGTTTAGGCAAATGCGACTTTGGCTCTGGCGCTGCCACACTCAGCCACACACTTTTGATGCGTAGTGGTGTAAAGTAATCACCAAAGCTTTTGCGTTGAGCCGTTGTAATGTTAGCCCTAGGTTTGGCACCTGTTTTTACGGTCATTTTGTTTGTATTGCCTTGCTTGGGGCGCGCAAAATGGCCTTTAGGTGTTACGTCTGGTTTTTGGGTATTCTGCCTGGCTTGGTTTGCCTTTGTTTCTGTAAAATTCTTTTTCGTTAAAGTATTGTTTTGGGTGGTTGATGCCTGTGCTTTTGTTGTTTTTTTATTGTCAAAACGAGCAAGAGGGTTTCCTGCCAGTTTCAATTGAAGGTCTACCATTTTGGCAGCTACTTGTGCTGGAGGTGGTGACACTTGCGGCTGCCACAACGCCAAACCTATGCTTAATAATGTAATTGAAATGCCTGACGACCACCACACTACTTTGCGTTTCCACCACGACACAGGCACTTTTTTATCAAGTGCTGCATTGAGTTTGTCCCAGACGACAGCACGTGGCATCTGCTCAAAGTCTTTCAACTTCTCCTCAAAAATTTTGTCTATTGGGTGTTTACTCATGATCTATACTATAAGTTTTTTTTTCCTGGTTACGCACATATTTCTGTAACAGAACACGTGCTCGTGATAACTGAGACTTAGAAGTATTGGTACTGATACCTAATTGCTCGCCTATTTCTTTATGCGAATAGCCCTCTATGGCGTACAAGTTGAATACTGTTCGGTAACCCTCGGGCAATTGATCAATACATTTCATCAAGTCTTGCGCATTTAGGTTATCTTCGGCACTGGCAAGCTCGGCAGCTTCGCTTATATTTTCTATGTCTACCTCTGCCTGGTGTCGCTTGTTTTTACGCAAGTGATTCAGTGCTTCATTTACCACAATTCGCCGAATCCATCCCTCAAAACTACCCTCCTCTTTGAATTGATCTATTTTACTGAAAACCTTCAGAAAACCATTGGTCATTACTTCCTCAGCATCAAATTGATGGCGCACATAACGGAGACATACCGCAAACATTTTAGGTGAATATAACTCATACACCTTTTGCTGCGCTTGTCGCTTACCTTTACGGCATCCTTTTACCAATGCTTTTTCTGACGAAAGTTTCGACATTGTGCGTTATATGCTATTAGTTTTTAAATAAAGAGTGAGAGGTATCTAACCTCTAAAACTTGGTTATATGCTTGTTTCTATAGGGTAGATACAAATGCAATGGCAAAGGTTGCGTGGGGATGAGAAAAAAAATAACATTTGTCAAGGCAAACACATAACAAGCTTATTATCAAATACTTAATTTTTTAATACTTTTTGAAAAAACTTTTTTACAAGTCTTAATATTGGGTAATACCCCACCAAATAAAACTATTGTAAGTTAAAGTAATCAATGATTAGGCTTTATAAAAATGCCCTCAAATAAAAAAACCAAGAGTTCAGGCAAGTATGCTTTTTAAGCATTAAGATATACATTTCCTGCACACAAAACCTTTCCCCCTACAAACTGTTAAAAGGCTATGAATACACTAAAACAAAAACTCAAAAACCTGGACAATGAAAGTATTGATCGGATCATAGAAATGGCTTGGGAAGATCGCACACCCTTTGAAGCCATTTGGCAACAGTTTGAACTCACCGAGCAAGAAGTCATTCGGTTAATGCGTAAAGAAATGAAATCCAGGTCGTGGAAAATGTGGCGCAAACGGGTACAAGGGCGTAAGACCAAACATAAACAACTACGTGCCCCTGACGTAAATCGCTTTCATTGCAGCCGCCAAAAAAGCATTAGTCAAAATAAAATCGCCAAAAGAAACCACTAATCCTTACCTACTTTCACTGGTGCAAACCTGGTGTGCTCCTGAGGCAAGACAAACTGTTGCTGGGTCAACCCTTCGATGACTTGCTTGATTTGTTTAATGTGGGCAAGTTCCTGAGGGGTTGGGGCTTGCTTTAGTCTTATCTGCTGCCGCAAAATCAAATATTCTAATTTTTTATTGGTGAGCGTCCAAGCCAATTGGGTGGACTGACGCGCTGCCTTGTAGCGATTTTTATTGGCAACAGACTGGGTAGGGGTAGCTTTTAACACTACTAAACGCTCCTTTTGCTTTTTCAATTGTCTTTTGAGCAATGCCATTGCTCGCTGCTCCATTTGCTGTTGTTGCCATTTAATCATTTCACACCAACTCAAATAAGGGTTAAACCCCTGTAGCAAAAACACGGTTTTTAATGCTTCATTCTTTAAGTTTGATTCATCTACCCCTGCTGCTTTCATCTTTTTTACCTTACGCTTCTTCAATTGCTTTTTTACCGCTTTCTGAAGCTGGGCAAAACTACGTGCTGTAATGGCAGGCACTACTGGCAGCTGTTGTTGTTGCCAATAATACGCCTCTCGAAAAAATAGTTGCCCCATTGAGACAGGTGTTATACTTGTTGCCTGCGCCAAAGTATAGGTTTTTCCAGGGATAAAATGAATCCTTAAACTGTTTTTTGCCTTAGAATAACAATGAATCACCTGATAGGCCCCTGCTGGCGACTGCACAATGATACGCCCTTTGGCACGTGAAGTAATGATGAACCGATGAATACGAAAGTGATAAGTTAAGGGGGGAATCACAAGTGGCCTAGTGGTGTAAAACTCGCTGAAAACAAAAGTGTGTAGCTTTAGCTGAACAATGGAGTCAGAAATAATGTACTGTATTTTTTGCCTGACAATATTTTGGTGAGCAGTATAACGATAGGTTTCAGAAGTCCAGGTACCTACTACAGAAAGTGCAACAACTGAGGAACAAGTCCAAACAGATAAAAAAACAATTAAAAGTACATTTCTTATAACGAATGTATACATACCTGTATCAACTGGTGCCCCTTAGATAGGGTAAAAATATATAAAAATTAGTATACTGCCCTTCTTCGCTTTCTACCTTAATGCGTCCCTTAAGCTTTTGGATTACTTTTTTTATCACATACAAGCCCAAACCATTGCCTTGGGTGGCAGCTTCGTTTCCCCGGAAAAACATTCTAAAAACTTTTCGAAAATATTTATTAGGAATCCCCATCCCATTGTCACTAAACACAATTTTAATACAATTATCTGCGGCTACATCTTCCACCAAAACCTTAATAAAAGGGGAACTATCAGAACGATGAGAGCGAAAAGCAATGGAGTTTTCAATCATATTATAAAAAATAATCTGAATCAGGTCAGGCTCTGCCAGGTAGTGGAGTTCAGGTGCTACATCAAACTCCATGTGCATGCCTACCGAATACATCTGGCTGCCAAAAGCTTCTTGCAAGTTGCTCAATATGGCTTTAAAGTCGATGGGCTCCAGCACCCGCTCAGTTGAATAACGATTGATTATATTTACCATCAACAACTTGCGCAGCATGTTATCAGTTTTATTCACCACCTTGCCTATTTCTTCCAAAAAATCCAGGGCCGATGTATCTTTTACCTCCAACCTGGCAAGATTAATCAAACCATTGATAGATGCAATGGGTGCTCTGAAATCGTGTGAAGCCCGATAGATAAAAGCATCTAGTTCTCGGTTTGCCAACTCAAGGTGATTATTCATTTTTAGCAAACTTTCGGTACGTTCCTGTACAATTTTTTCAAGCTCAAGGTTCATTGCTTTGAGGTTTTCGGCATTTTTACCAACCTCTTGGTCTTTTTCTGGGTGCTTGCTTTCCATCGCATCAAGTAAATATGATTGATGATTAAGGTAATAATAGTTTATGGGACGCTTGTGGGTAGCCTCTAAGTATAAACAGCTGGGTTTTAATATTTGTATCAGGTGTTTTAAAAATCCACTGACTGCACTACCACACACAAGGTTAAAAAACTAAGTAAAACATAAAAAATAAAGTAGTTCAAGTGAACAAAATACTTTTTGAAGAAGTATACTTGTCAAAAATGTTGTTCGATGGAGTAGATTATTTTGGTAGTTTTACTAAGTAAAACGGAAAAAATAAAGTGATCCAAAAGAAAACAGTATTTGTGTGCTGAGCAATGAAAAAAATCTTTGCGTAGCAAGAGCTACAGAACTATTTTTTGAAGAAGCACAGTGCTCAAAGACGAAGTTCTATGGATTAGGTTATTTTTGTAGTTTTACTAAGCCAAATAATAATGATTTTTTTGCTAAAAAGAAATAAAATGAGCTGAAATGGTTGGGAAATAAAAGAAAATGAGTTGCCTCAGTTGCCTTAAAGGGGATACCTTACGCCTGTTATCAGGAGGTTTTGGCTTGATCGGCGTGGCTATTATTACTCTCTTTGTCTTTAAACTGCTCGTATTGGTTGGGCACCTCCAAAATAATATGAGTCCCTTTGCCATAGTCGCTACTCAGCGAAATACTACCATGCATTTTCTCCACAGTCTGTTTTACAATGTACAGCCCTAGTCCTGAGCCTTCGGCATTTTCGGTGCCTCTAAAAAACATATTAAATACATCTCCTTGGTACTCTTGAGCTATGCCTATGCCATTGTCCTGAAAAATAAGTCTTGCGGTATCGGGGGTTGATAAGTCAATCTTTACTTTCAGAAAACTGTTTTCAGTTGAAGTATTTTGATACTTAATCGCATTAGAGACTATATTATTAAGAATAATACGCAACCGTAATGGTTCGCTGTAAAACGGCTGGTTGCCTTCGAGAGATATATCGCGTTGTATCCGCTCATAGTTTTTCATAAACTTAAGGTCTTCAATGCAATCACTAATCATCGCCTCAAAGTCAATTTTTTCGGTTACTACATCAGCCCGCCCACTGCGCGAGTATTCAAGCAACGACTTAATAAATTTATCAAGCTTAAGGGTACTTTTTTCAATCAACTCAATATAACCTATCAACCGTTCGGCATTACCACTGTCAAGTTTCGACAAGTTTACCAAACCCAAAATAGACGTAAGTGGAGCGCGCAAATCGTGTGATACTTTGTACACAAACTGATCAAGTTCAAAATTGCGTATTTCGAGCTCTTCCAAGGTTTTTTCAAGGTTATCTCGTGATGCCGACAACTCTTTATTCGTATGAATGGTTTGCTCCAGCAATTCCTGAATCTTGATCTCTTGTTGTTTACGCGCGGTAATGTCATTGGCTACAGCATACACATGATCTCTTACATAAATGGCTCTCCAGTCTATCCACTTGTAACCACCATCTTTACAAACACAACGATTAATCATCTCTTGGGTTACTCCAATATTGTCCTGCAACTCTTTGAAATAGTCTAAAGTGGCCTGCTTGTCATCTTCATATACAAAGTGAAACAAAGGATACTCTGTCATTTCTTGCCAGTTATAACCCAGCGTATCAGAAAATCCTTTGTTGGCAAATACAAGATTGCCTTCTTTGTCGGTGATAATCACAATGGCAAGCAACGACATATCAAAAAAGCGGCGGAAACGAGCAAGGGGGGCGTCTTGCATAATAGCAATGCTTGCCAGTACATAGATGTAGCCATCTTCTGACTTGGCAAATTTGCCTCTAAACTGCTGTATATTATTATTCTTGCTTTTTAATTGACAATTAAAAGTAGAGAACTTAATGTCTGTATCTTGGGCTTGCTCCAGGGGTTGTGGTGCTAACTGGTCAAAAGTTTCCTGAATAGTTCCAAGGTCATTCTCGGCTACTAAATCTATAAAATCCCTTCCAATTAACTCGTCTTTGAGGTATTGAAGGTTTTTTAAAAATATAGCATTTATCTCCACAATTTTACCTGAGGGATCAAGTACACAATGCATTTCAGAAGATAAATCGAGTGATACTTTAGTATCCATAAAACTATATGGTAAGGTAGCGATTACAGAATTTCGAATGATTTTAAATATAAACTAATATTTAAAAAACTACAATATATTTAGAAAACATCTTTGAGCCAAAGACTATGTTACACCGCAGCTAATACTCTAATTTGTAAGGAATCAGGTTAAAGCTGAGTTTACTATCTTCCATAAAATCTTCAGCTTCAGCAAGAATATCATAGTCATCGTCTGGATAATACCAATTGATGACGATTTCTCCGCCCTTTTCTTTAAATTTTTTCAGCGATTTCAGAATATTCAGAATTGCCTTTGAAGAACTGGTATTAAAATAAGTAAGCTTAAAATTAAACGTAAGAGTTTTGTATGATTCCTCATTATAGGCATTCAGCCATTTGATAATAGGATCATAAAAATCTACCGTATCTTCAAGGTATGACTCTCCCGAAATTTCGCAAATGGAAGCTTCAGCATCCAACTTGACGGTTGGCGTAAAATAAATGCCTCTTTGCCCCTTGATATATAAGTTTTCCATAACAACTTTATTTATCTTGCAATTTTAACGGATAAAGTAAAAAATGTATAATCATCATCAATTTTTCTACTCCTCATTTCCAAAGGGTTTTCAGAAAGCAAAGCAGACTGGATAAGCCCAATGCCTGCTCCTCTAGCACCCGCCATCAATGACAACTTACGCATGTGTCGTTTGTACATTCTCAACGACTTTGCGTCCATATCGTTGATTACCTTACAACGCTCCCGTAAAAGCTTTATAGACACAGTGTTTGCTAAATTGCCGGTTTCAAGGTGATAATAATCTTCGGAACGAGCTATGATAATACAACCCACCTTCTCTTGTTTACGAAAGTGATTGTATTCGTTTGAATAATATAAAATATTTTGGGCTAATTCTATAAAGATTGCATGAAGTTTTCTAAAAATCCTTGGATTTTCTTTTATTTTTTTTTGTATCTCAAGGCTTATTTCGGCAAGAATAATGTCTGTAACCGGTCCTTTATAGGATAGGAGTATCTCGTGTTCACTGTAGTAATCAGATTGATATGCAAAAAAGTTGATTTTTTCAGACATTGTTTATACTACATGCATTAATTTGATAATATTAGTTTGCTGAATCAAACCCTTGGATTTGATTACGTCAAGGGGCATTTGTTCAGATGTTGCCGGGTATAATCTTTACACACTGACTATTCTACAAACGCGCAAATTGCCAGATATACTTAAGCTGTTAAGTTACCGAACAAAAATTACGCAATTTTGACAGCAGTGTTTATTTGTTTGTATAAATTAAACATTAAACTTTGTATTTTGAGATAAGGTATAAAAAATTGAACAGAAAATAACAATACTCCTACCTAATTTTTAAGTCTTTGATAATTTTCCCGTATCCTGCGACGACCGTCTCAGGCTTTCCTCCAAAATCTATTTCTACCATCACTCTTCCGATTTCGGGCAACACTTTTTTTACTACTCCTTCTATAAAAGCAGCAATTTTTACCACATGCACTTTGTCGCCTGGCTTTAGCTGAGGTTTAAAGGGCACTGGCACACAGTTATTTTTATTATACACCTTTACCTTTCCGGTAAAGCCAATGGTCAGTACTTTGTTGTCTGCCTCTCTAATAATTTGGGCATAATTGTACCCAAAGTCCTCTTTTACCGCAAGATAAACTCCTGGTTGCCAGGGTTTGCGCAAAGCTACAAATGTATTGGGTTGGGCTTGTACATCAGACACTCCCGGGGTGTAAGGGGTATCGAGGTACTGTATTTTGGGGCTTGCCGGATTGCTTGCATCGGTTACAATTGCTGTACGCATACTTGAGCCTCGGTTTTGTTCCCAGGTAAGCACTACTTCTCCTTTGAGCACTTTTTCACCCACAGGTACAGGTATTATCATTGAATTAGGCATCATCACCTCTTTGCCTATAGCCTTAAGTTTTGACTCTACCTTGCCAGGTGCTACCATTTTGCGACCATAAAAAATCAAAACCATTTGATCTTTTCCTTTGATAAAACCATCTTCTACCCATTGAAGCATAGGTGCCAATACATACTCGTTGGCCTTGGCAGTGGTATTAACCAATGGAAAATCAAGAGGAATAGATCCGGGAGAGCGCTTTTGGCTAGAGGCTGACGGGCTACTTACTAGGTCAGGGTTGTTACCTGAATCTACCTCAACAATGCTGTCGGTTTGTTGGGTACCTGTGTTGTCGGCACTACCACATGCCCATAAACACAACAAGCCTAGCCACAAAAAATTTGCAATAGGTTGCTTCAAGTAATTGATTAATTGGGTCATTTTTAGTTAAGTTTACGGCTGTTTGAGTAATCAAATATAATCAATTTATTGGGAAAGTGATATGAATTTCCCCAAGTTATCCTAATTATTATTTCTCCCTTGGCAGGTAGGTATTGTACAGGTACACTCACCAAACCATCCGCCATTAAACTATTGGTTTAAAAGGAGTTAAACATAAAAAACCATAAAATATTATGCAAGTATTACAAACACCTGATCATCAATTTGAACACTTACCTGAGTATCCTTTTGCGCCACATTATGCGCCAGTAGCATCCAATTTGCAAATGCATTATGTAGACGAAGGTAGCCCCAACGCCGAGGTGGTATTGCTGCTACATGGTGAACCTTCATGGTCGTTTTTATACCGCAAAATGATTCCAGTGATCACCAAAGCAGGCTACAGAGCCATTGCACCTGACCTGATTGGGTTTGGCAAATCAGACAAGCCTGCTAATATTCAAGACTATAGCTATAAGCGTCACCTCGACTGGATGCAGGCTTTTATTGATCACCTGGGCTTAAACAATATTACTTTGTTTTGTCAAGACTGGGGAGGCTTGCTAGGTTTGCGTATGGTGGCCGAAAACTCTGACAAGTTTAAAAGAGTAGTAGCTTCTAATACTTTTTTGCCTACTGGCGATATAAAAATGCCAGAATCGTTTGTACAATGGAAACAATTTTCGCAAACGGTACCTGAGTTTCCGGTAGGCAACATTATCCAAAAAGCCACTACTACCGAACTTAGTTCCGACATTGTGGCAGCTTATAACGCACCTTTTCCTGATGAATCGTACAAGGCTGGAGCAAGAGTATTTCCTGCACTAGTGCCCGACTCCCCCACCAGCCCTGAGTCAGAAGCCAACCGCAACGCGTGGAAGGTACTCAGCCAGTGGACTAAGCCGTTTTTAACTTGCTTTGGCGACGCTGATCCTATCACAAAAGGGGCTGATAAGTTTTTCCAGCAGATGATTCCAGGTACCAAAGGACAAGCCCATACTACTGTAGCCGGAGGTGGGCATTTTATTCAAGAAGATCGTGGCGAAGAGCTTGGAAAAATTGTAGTAGAGTTTATAAAAGCAAATAAGTAAAAGAGGTGGGCAATTAGCCAATGACGAATAGTTCAATAACGAATAGAAGGGGAAGGTAGGTGTCAGATTGGTAGCAAATGTTTTTGAATGACGAATTGGCTAACAGCTCCTGAAAACGAGAGACGATGACAAAAACCGAATTAAGAAAGTACTACCTAAACCAACGGAAAAAACTGGCTCCACAAGAAGTAAATACACAAAGTACTGCTATTCAACTTAAGCTGATAGAGCTACTTAAAGACAAGCCGCCTGCTTATTTACATGTGTTTTTACCCATCCTCAAAAACAACGAAATAGACACCTGGCAAGTGATTCAACATATATGGTACAATATGCCTCAGACTCAAGTTGTGACTTCGGTCACTGATTTTAAGCGCAAGGTAATGCTCAATTATTTGCTAAAACCAGACACCGTTTTGATAGAGAATAGTTGGGGAATTACAGAACCACAAGGAGGCACCCCCGTAGCAGATGCGCTTATAGATTGGGTAATTGTGCCTTTGCTTTGTTTCGATCAACACGGCTATAGAGTAGGGTATGGAGGAGGGTTTTACGATCGTTTTTTGGCACGCTGTACTCCAAAAACAAAAAAAACAGGGGTGTCATTGTTTTCCCCTGTGGCACTTATCAGTGATACTGATCAATATGATATTCCTTTGAGCCACTGTATCACCCCTACAGAGACCTATATATTTTAGGCTGCCATAGTGGGGTTACTAGCTACTTCTTTACTTTTTTCTTCCAGCATTGCTTTAAATCTTTCGTTGGGCGCTATCCCTTCTCCACTTATCGACAATTCGGCCTTGATAGAATTGACAAAATACATATCTATTGCGCCTTTGTTTTTTGCCATAATTTTTCCTCGGTACTCACACTCAAAAAAGTCTTTGACCAACTCGTAAGTTACCCCTGAAATGTTTACTCGCCCTATCTCTCCACTTGATTCCATCCGGCTTGCAGTATTTACTGTGTCACCCCACACATCGTAAGCAAACTTGTTTTTACCAATGACTCCGGCAATCAGTTTTCCGGTATTGATACCCAGACGGGTTTCCCAAAATGGCTCTCCTTTGGCTTCCTTTTCGGCCTTTAGTTGGTCCATCGAGCGTTGTATCTCAAGCCCGGCAAGCACAATGTCTACAAAATTAGTAGTATTAGGTACAGGCAAACCACCTACAGCCATGTAGGCATCACCTATAGTTTTAATTTTTTCGAGGTTATGCTTTTCCATGATTTCGTCAAACAAGGTAAAGCATTTTTCGAGTTCTTGTACCAACTCTTGCGGCGGCATAGTCTCAGCCAGCTTGGTAAACCCTTTAAAGTCTGTAAACAACACCGATACCATTTCGTGGTGACGTATTTTAGCTTTACCATGTTCTTTGAGTTCGTTTGCCACCTGTTCAGGCAAAATATTGAGCAACAAAGCATCCGATATTTGTTGTTCCTGTTTGATGGTTTCGTTCTGAGTTTCAATCAATTCCATCTGGGTGTTTATTTCTTCGTTGCGTTGTTGTACCTCTTCATTCATGGTAGCAAGCTCGTCTTTTTGCTTGGTTATCTCTTCGTTCTTTTTAGATAAAACTTCTTTTTGCTTCATAATCTTATCGGTGCGTTCGGCCAGGGCTTCTTTTTGCAAAGCAAGCAGTTTGTTGGCTTTCTTTTGTGCCAGATAACTCCTGATAATAAAAAGCATAGACAAAATTATTACTACAGCTCCACCAATAGCAAAATTGATAATCAGCTTTTTTTGCTTGTTTTCAGCGGTCAACTTTTCTTGCTCTACTTTGTGCTGGGCTGCCTTCAAAGCAAGCCCTTTCTTCTCTAAGTCTTGCAAAATTAAACTATCCATCAAGGCTTTCTCTTTCATTTCTTTGATCCTAAGATTACGTGTCAATGTATCAGTCTGACTCGACAAAGAGTCTTTTTCAAGCGAAAGAATAAGTTTTTGTTGCGACAATAAATACTTTTGATACTTTGTTCTTTTCAATGCGGATGCCTTGCCTTCCAGTTCACTGTTTTTGGTTGAAATAGCCCGGTCTTTGTCCGAAATGGTTTTGTCTTTGGCTCTGATGGCTTCTTCCTTTTTTCTAAGCTCTTCTTTTTTCCTCTGTAGCTCTTCTTTCACAATTTTTGCGTGCTCAGAGTGGTAAGGGCCTGCCTGTCCATAAAGTTTTTGATAACGCCTAATTGCCCGACGTTCGCGACGAACCGGAGATTTTTTACTTTTCAACAACCGGTAAGTTGGCAATAAGCTTTTAGAAATAAAGTGAACGAGTTTTTGTTGGGAAATTTTTTGGGCTTTAAACAACGCCTCCATGGTGTTAAAGGCTTCTTCGTGATAACGGGCAGCCCGCAAGAAACGGTTATTTCTCACCTGTAAGTCACCCATTGTTTGGTTGGCCACAGCATAGCCCCATTTGTAGTTGATAGCATTGGCGATTTTTTCTGCTTTTTGGGCATAATCAAACGCTTGCCTTGGTTTTCTACCGCTTTCAATTACGGCAAGTTTGTTCAAAGCATCTACCTGGGCTTTGTCTTTTTTATTTTGGGCAACAGTGGCTTTAAGCACCACTACATCGTTTGATTGCCCAAGGCTTACTTGAGGCAATAGCCCACAAATCATTAGGCAAAGCAAATAAATTCGTAAATTATCCATAATAATGTTACTGATTACAAGGTTTTAGTCTCTCAAAATTGTGCATCAACACACCTTATTCCAGCATAATGATGTCATTCATTTGGCTGATCTGAAATTTTTTACTGATAATTTGCTTTGTGATTTGGGTTAAAACTTATGCAATTATTTTGCCTCAGGTGCCATAAAGAATATAATTTTATGTTAAAAAAGCTTCTTTAAACGTCCGGCAATGCAATTTTTTAGTGCGCATAACGCGTAATAGGCTAACAATTTACTTTTCGCTTTATTTTCTTACTCCTTTTTGGGCGAGTGGTTTTCGCCAAAAACACCGTGAATAACTACTCAACAAATATTTTGCAGATTATTCGCTGATAATCTTACTATTTTTTAGATTTAGTGATCTTTCATAAATAATTTGAGCCATTAAAGTGTATCTATTGCCCTCATTCTTCTCAAAAAAAAAGCCTCATAGCTTTGGCTATGCACCATTTTTTTTGAATCGTCTGAGAACAATATATTTTCTTAAATTGGCACATCTTATTTTTTCCAGATCACTTAAGTAAAATAATATTTTTTTTGTGGAAAAGATTGGTAGTGTCTGGAGCAGGGCTCATTACAATGATGAGCACTATCTTATTTGACGAGGATATATTCAAATATGTTTCCCTTAGATAAAATCATCATACAACTAACCAGTACTTTACCTATAAAAGCCAGGGCTGGATCACTTTACTTACTAAAAACCTGCAAACATGAATACATTCAAAGACCCTTTTGCCAATATGAGTGGCTTGGCATTTTTTCTTTGGTTTACCGGTGGGCTCGCTTTAATCAGTCTCTTAGTGTGGATCTTTGGCACGCCTGGCAAACAAATAGGCACTACTTATGAGCATCTGCTGGATAATTATACCAAAGACTCCTCTTTTACTTCACCTCAGTTTAGGGTAAACACAGGGCAGGTATATCGCTTAGAGTTTAAAAATAAGGTGCCCAATAATAGTTGGACCGTGATAGGCATTGGCATTTTGGATGAAGAAGAAGGGGTGATCAATGAAAAAGAGGCTGAGTTTTGGCACGAAAGCGGTCGCGACTCTGATGGCTACTGGAGTGAACGTGATGACATAGAAGTATTTCATTTCAAAGCTCCCAAGACTGAAGATATTTCAGTAGAAGTATATTGGATCACCGACAACGAAAATGATTTTTGGCGCAAAGATCATTTAATATATGAACGTAAATCAACTTCAATCTATTTTACCGTAAAAAAAGCAGGAAGAGCATTGGTGGCAAAGTACTTCCAGTATATATTTTGGATATTTAGTGGTCTGTTTTTCCTCACAATTATTATAGCGTATGGGGACAATGAATAAAACTCCTGAACATTAAAACAAGATAGGGTGGTTTATACATTTAGTTGCTATGAATAAAATGAGCAGGTTTTTTGTGGTAGGTAGTATTTGTTAATTGTTGAAAAAACAGTAAATTTAGTATTTTAACATTACGATCAATATAAATTATGAAGCCATATACCCGCATGCTTGTTGTAGCAATTACTTTACTCATACTTGCCACACTATACGCTGCAGCATCGCAAGGTTGGTGGGTGGCATCTTTCAGAAACGCTACTGTAATACAAGCATACCAAAAAGAACAACGTGTTTATGGTAGCAGAGGTGTATATGGCAAAAGCGGCAGATTAAGAAATGGCTCAAGGAGTTTCAGAGGGGGGAGTCGCCGGGGAGGCAAATAAATGATTATATAAGAAAACTAAACTATTTTAAACTTACAAAATATGAACTTACTCAGCATTTTCTTGCAAGCGTCTAACGCAACTAGTCGCATATCCATTCAGGATGGCATTCTGGAAACACTTATTTTTGTGGCCGTAGGCATGGCTATAGCTTTTCTTGCCTTCAAGCTTATCGACCTGATTACCCCAGGCAACCTTTCAAAACAAATCGCGGATGGCAATGTAGCACAAGCTATTTTAGCCGGAGCGTTAATTTTAGGTGTGTGTATTATTATTGCGGCGGTATTAAGTTCATGAACAAACCTTCAAATATTCAAACAAGTCTTACTCAAAAAGCATCAGTGCCGATACTCTTAGTATCGGTTTTTATTATTGCCATCTGTGGTATTTTGTACGAGTTGCTCATTAGTAGCATCTCGTCTTATTTTTTGGGGAGCAGTGTACTTCATTTTTCACTTACCATCGGGTTATTTTTATCATTTATGGGTCTGGGAGCTTACTTGTCTAAGTTTATTCCTGACAAGCACTTGCTAGACCGTTTCATTATGATAGAAGTATGGCTGGGTATCATTGGTGGAGCTTCGGGGGCTTTGCTCTATGTAAGCTATGCCATTACCGAAAACTACTACCTCATTGCTTTTTTGTTGCTGGGCAGCATAGGTACGCTGGTAGGCATCGAAATCCCTATTTTAACCCGCATTATCCGAGGCTATTTTAACCTCAAAGATACCCTGGCCCAGGTGTTATCGTTTGACTATTTGGGTGCTTTGATTGCCTCTATTTTATTTCCTTTATTCTTGTTGCCTTATCTGGGGCTTACCCGTACCTCGTTTTTTATAGGTTTGCTCAACCTAAGCGTGGGTATATTCAATATGTTGGTGTTCAAAAAGCAGTTGGTTCGTTTTAAACGAAAACTCACCTTTACTTTGCTCATCACGGCATTATATATCATCGGTTTCTTTTCGGCGTTTACCATCAGTGGCTACTTTGAACAGTTTCTTTACCAAGACGACATCGTATTTACCAAACAGTCGCGTTACCAAAGGTTGGTAGTAACCCAATGGAAAAACGACACTCGCTTGTACATTGATGGCAACCTGCAGTTTTCGTCCGTAGATGAATACCGCTACCACGAACCGCTGGTACATATACCTTTGGCTCTTGCCAAAAAACCCGAATCGGTGCTGTTTTTGGGGGCAGGCGACGGGTTGGCTATCCGTGAAATATTGAAACACCCCCACATTCAACAAATACACGTGGTAGACCTTGACCCCGAAATGACTAAACTAGGTAAAAGTCACCCTGTATTTAAGCGCCTGAACCAAAGTGCTTTTTACAACCCCAAGGTGAAAGTTTTTAACCAAGATGCATTTAAGTTTGTAGAAAAAGACGCCAAGCAACTGTATTCGCTCATTATCATAGACTTGCCCGACCCCAACGACATAAACGTAGGGAAACTGTATACCCGTGAGTTTTATTCACTGGTCAAGCGTCGCCTGGCCAAAGATGGCGCCATGGTAACCCAATCTACCTCTCCGTTTTTTGCCCGCAAAGCTTTTTGGTGCGTCAACCAAACCCTGCAATCAGTATTTCCGGCCGTGGTGCCTTATACAGTCAATGTTCCTTCGTTTGGACAGTGGGGGTTCAACATTGCCTTGTCTTATCCACTTGCCCCCCAAGGCAAACAGTTTAGCAAAGAAGGAATGGCTAATTACCTCAACCGCCAATTGTTTGATGAACACCCACACCTCAAGGGTAAACTGCGTTACCTGACCCCCGCAGTACTCAACAGCTTTATGTACTTTGACAAAGACATGACCCGGCTACCTACCGAGGTAAACACGCTGAACACCCAAAAACTGGTGCAGTATTATGAAGAGGGTTGGCGCAATTATAACCGATAATGAAATAAGGCTAAGTTAAGTAATGGCTTAGGAATGGTACCAAACTAAACCACCCTGTACTGAAAGCAAAGCACAGGGTGGTTTAGTTTTCTATTACAATACGGTAAGTAATAACTTAACTGTCTGTTTTTGGTTCATTTGGCTTACCAGGGGCTTGGTTTTGTGCTCCGGGAAACTGCGTACCTCGGTTCTTTTCTTTTTTCTTCTTCTTTTTCTTATTAGGGTTGGGCTGTCCTTGTTTTGGTTGATTTTGGGCGGGCTTGTTCTTTTTTGCCCATCCATCTTTCAACGACACGGTACGGTTAAACACCAACTTGTCGTTGGTAGTAAACTGAGTGTCTACACAAAAATAACCCAAACGCTGAAATTGCATTTGGTCGCCTGGTTTCGAGCTTTTGAGGCTGGGCTCCAGCTTGCAGTTTTGCAATATTTCTAACGAATCGGGATTCAAAAATGCAGTAAATTCTTTGCCTTCTTTTTTGGCTTGGCTGCCCGGCTGCTCTACATTAAACAAACGGTCGTATAAGCGTACTTCGGCATCTATGGCGTGGCTTGCCGACACCCAATGCAACACGCCTTTTACTTTCTTACCGCTGGTGTCTTCTCCACTTTTCGAGTTTTCATCATAAGTACAACGCAGCTCTATCACTTTGCCCGTGTCGTCTTTGATCACCTCTTCACACTTAATGATGTAAGCCCCCTTAAGGCGTACTTCGCGCTCGGGTGCCAAGCGGAAAAACTTCTTAGGTGCATCTTCCATAAAGTCGTCTTGCTCTATGTATAGCTCTCTGCCAAAAGGCACCTCACGTTTGCCCAAACTCTCGTCTTCGGGGCTGTTTTCTAGCACCAAAGTTTCGGTTTTGTCTTCGGGGTAGTTCGTTATCACCACCTTGAGCGGCTTAAGCACTGCCATTACTCTAGGCACTGTTTTGTTGAGGTCTTCGCGAATGCTGTGCTCTAGCAACGACACATCTATCAGGTTTTCGCGGCGTGCCACCCCTACTTTTTCGGCAAAGTTGCGAATAGAGGATGAAGTATACCCACGGCGACGCAAAGCCGAGATGGTAGGCATACGAGGGTCGTCCCAACCGTCTACCACTTGCTCGTTTACTAGCTGTCGCAAGTTGCGCTTACTCATCATTGTATACGACAAGTTCAAACGGGCAAATTCAGTTTGCTTAGAGGGGAAAATGCCCAACTTTTCTATCAACCACTCATACAAAGGACGGTGCACCTCAAACTCTAGCGTACACAACGAGTGAGTAACCTCTTCTATAGCATCTGACTGCCCATGGGCAAAGTCATAGGTAGGGTAAATCTTCCACTTGTCGCCCGTGCGGTGGTGGGGTTTATCGGTAATGATGCGGTACAAATAAGGGTCACGCAAATGCATATTGGGCGAAGCCATGTCTATTTTTGCCCGCAACACCTTAGAGCCGTTGGGGTGGTTGCCCTGTCTCATTTCTTCAAACAATTGCAGGTTTTCGGCAATCGAGCGCGAGCGGTATTCGTTCTCTACCCCAGGCTGGGTAGGCGTTCCTTTTTCTTTGGCAATGGTTTCAGCATCTGAGTCGTCAACATACGCCAAACCAGCTTTGATGAGCTTGATAGCAAATTCGTATAATTGATCAAAATAGTCGGAAGTATAGCACACACTGCCGTTCCACTTGTAGCCCAACCACTCAATGTCTTTTTTGATCGCCTCTACATACTTGGTGTCTTCGGTAAGAGGGTTGGTGTCGTCAAAGCGCAGGTTACAAGCCCCCTGGTACTTTTGTGCAATCCCAAAGTTTACCACAATAGACTTGGCGTGTCCAATGTGCAAAAAACCATTTGGTTCGGGCGGAAATCTTGTCTGGACTTTGCCACCGTGCTTATTATTGGCAATGTCTTCCTCAATCTTTATCTCGATAAAGTTGAGCGATTCCTTCGGTTCTTTTTCTTCGGTTGCGGTACTCATTTTTCGCTTTGATTAAATTTTTTCTGATAAAACATAATAACCCACAGTATTCAGCTGCTAGCAATTAGCTACAAGTCGCAAGTCCTTAGGTGCCAAGCACTATTCAACTGAAAAACAGCAAAGTATTGATAATAAATAAAGGTAAAGACTTTATGCTTATAAGCCTTTACCTTTAGGTGATTTACAAATATAGAAAAGTTTTTAGGAATTGTGTCAATGCCTGCTTTAACCAACAAAGAAAGTTGTGTAGGCTTGTGCCAAATCGTGTTTTGTCTTTTCATTAGACTATGTAATCTTGTCCAACCTTTAAAACAAATAGTTTATGGAAAAAGAGGAGTTACAGGGTATCATTGACAGGAGAGAAGACGAAAAAATGGAGTTCGAGAGTAAAATTGATTTTTTTCGTGATCTTCTGGAACGAAGTGAGTTGGCAGGAAGAAACCGGATTGAAGCCGAAATGAATGTCACTCAATGGCAACAATCCGTTAAAGTAATAGAAGATGAATTTATGAAAACATTGGAAAATATTTTATATGATGAGTTGGTAAGAACTCGCCACAGATTTGCAAAGCTCAAAGCCAACAGAGAAAGTAACCCACAAAGCAATTGGATTCGCAAAACCGTTGCGCAGCGGTTGGGGATGTCTAAAGACTCAGGTTTGGCAGATATTGTAGAAAAACTAAAGTCAATGAACGAAGATGAAAAAGCTAAAAAACTTGAAGGGATTATAAAATAATGAGTGTTTAAAAATAGTTCCCTTACCATTGGTCAAGCCTACTCTTGGTATGTTTTGGGCACATACATCACCTTACCATAGTTTTTGTACATGAGCTCTTCCTCTAGCAACGCTCCGCTTCTAAACTTGGCAATTTTATGACGCCATATCTCATTGGTTCTAAAATAGGCACCTTCTTTTTTTATAAACCGATGGTTGCGTTCTTTTACATGGTAAGCAAAGTCCAGTTCTTCGTTTACCCTTATCTCCCCTTCCAATAGTTTATCAGTCAGCCAAAGGTTAATCTGAAAAGCCCAGGAGGTGTCGTTGGTGAGCTGAAAATCGATGTAATTATAAAATACTGCTGCCCCACTTGCCCAAGGCAATACCCTGCCATTGTCGGGAAAAGGATCTATGCTATGGTGGTGCCTTTCGGTAATGGTGAGCGGAGAATGGAGCGCCAACCAGTGCAATAAGTTGGTACTTTGGCAAATGCCCCCTCCTACGCCAGCTCTAGGTTTACCAAACGACAGCTCCATTCCTTCTTTGTATCCCTTTTTGCGAGTGGGCAAACCTACTGTTTTACAAAAGGAAAAGGTTTCGCCAGGATGAATAATCATCCCATTGATTTTACTTACTACAATCTTAAGGTTGTCTACCTTGTTGTACTGCAGTTGCATATCGGTTTCACCTAGCTTTTTCAATAATTTAGATTGATGCTTTTTTACCCGAAAGGGTAGCTTTTCGGCTTGTAGTTGTTGGGTATATCTTTTGCCGTCTATGCGCCAACTCAATTGCCTGCGCAGGCGTTTTTCCCACACCGATATAAAGTACAACCAAGGGTGCCTTTGCGATAACAGTTTACGCGATTTTGTCACTTTTTTTTACCTGATTAAGAGGTTATAAGTAGCAGCAAGTAATTAGCTACAAGTAAGGGTAACTCATTCATAATATGGCTATTACACCTACTCATTAGGTATATTTAATTCTGTCTTGGTACTTATTATAAATCAAACCCTACCAAGTTTGCTTTAAGAAAACAGGTGTTTTACAGTTATTTATACCTGACATGTTTAAAAAAACCTGCCAGGTATAGACAAAAGCTTTCACCTATTCGCTTTTAGTAAAAATATTGCCAAACACACGGTAAAAACCACCCTGCCCCGATTCTCTGATTTCGTCTACCAAATAGGTAGCGCCTTCTTTGCGCAGGTTTTTCGGAAATTGCACGTTCCAGTTGGCTTCATGCCCTGGCGACAAAGCTCTTACTCTTAGTTTGCCCCCTTCTTTGATGCACTTCAGCAATACCCCCTGGGCATCATCGGCAGCCTCTTCGAGCACATCAGTATTTACTACGGCTACTTGTTTTTTGGGCGCCTTAATATCTTTTACCTGTGGTAACTCTCCCTCTTCTGCCTTTTTGATTGCCTCGGCGCTGGCGTCTATACAAGTAAGTACCCCATGGGTAGTCACAATATAGAGCTTTTCGTTGTGGTATTGCATAGAGTAAGCCGAACCACAAGTGGTGGCAAGTTTCCAGAGACGTTTGCCAGCTTTGTCAAAGCAATACACCGACGAGGAACTATCACCACCAAAGATAAATTCGTTATTGTCAGACGCAGCACAAGAATAAAAAGCCCCTTCGCCCTTCATTTCGGCAAGTTTTGCTCCTTCCTTGTCAAACAACTCCAGCCAAGCACTACTAGAGCCCGTTAATACAGTATCTTGAGTACGCCAACCAAACATTACGCTGCCCTTGGTGCCTTGGTTCCACAGGTTGTTACCCGTTTGTCCATCGTAACAACTCACACCGCTGCTATGCCCGTGGTATACACGCCCAGCATCGTCGCAACGCACCATCCAACCACTGGAACCAGTGCTTTTCTTGCTCCATTGCTCTTCGTCATCGTAATCAATCACAGTTACCTGTCCAGCACTGTCCGACACCCCCAGCAGCCCACTGTTGATGTCTAGCCAATAGATATCTACATCTTCTTTGATCTCATACGCTTTGCGTGGAAGCTTGCCAGTGAGGTCATATACGTTGCCATCGTCACAACCCACATAAATCCAGTCGCTGTCGGCAATGATACATTTCACCCCATCGGGCAATTTATATTGGTTGAGCACTTCGCCCTGATGGTTGAGTTTATACACCGCACCATCTTCGTTGCCCATCCAGCAAAAGCGGTCATCTATGTAAATACCAAAGGCTGCCGAGCCTGAGTCAAACTTCCATAATACAGGTGACTTTTTGGCGGTAGATTTGGTAGAAGCTATGCTACGGCGCGAAATTGCCCGTTTTTTTCTTTGCCCTATTACCGCCTCAGCATATCCTTTGCTCTTTTTGGCTTTTATTTTTTTGTTGGCTTCTTTTACCGCTGCGTCGTTGGTAGCAAAGCTTTTGGTAGACTTGGTGCCGTCAGTGCCTATGCGCCCATAGCGAATAGTAAGTTCGGTGTCATCTATTACTACTTCATAAAACTTGTGGGCAGCTCCAGTATCTTCTGAAAGCTCCAGGTATGTTTTGGTCATGGTGTTGGTTTTAATTTGGGTGGTTTGAGTAAAATTTTATTCTTACCAACCACAGTTGAGATGTTTTAATAAATTTAGTTGGCTGGCAAATATAAAGTGGTTGTATACGGTAGTTAAGGTAATAAGTTTCGAGCAATATGACAGTTTTTGGGCACACTAAAAACACGCATCACCTTTGGTTTTTGGCTTTTCTGACCAAACTTTCATATTGTGTCCAAAAATTAGTCTGCTGATCGGTCAAATCAGGTTGGTAGCTTTGCCAGAGTTGGGTTCCCTGCTTTACATTTTGCACGATCTCATTTTCCAACACTACTGTTTTTGAAGGTGAGGGAGGAGAAGTTGATATAGTCGGGGTAGACAAAGCAGCAGAGGTTCGCCCAGCTCTCATGATCGCCTTACGATACTTTATGCCCCATACATAAATAATGAGTAAGATTATAAATGGCCAAAAGTTTACCCAAAAATTGTTACTCTCAAAAAATTCGAGAAAACTTTTATATTTTTTTTCTTCGGTCTCTCCTGTTTCGTCAAGGTATCCCTGTATGCCACTTTTCCACGCATTGTATTCTGCCAATGCCTTATGGTAGCCTGCCTCAAAACCATATTTTTCTTGTTGTTTTATAAGTTGTTGGTAAGCTTGCCTCATATAAGTGTAATCGTCTAGCTCACTCGATGCATACTCTGAATCGAAATATATTTGAAACTTAGTATAATCAAAAATCATGGATTGAACGTCAGCCTTCCTTATATCGATTTTGTATAACACCTTTGCTTGCTTTACTTTCCGAAAGTCAAGAACAGCCCCGTTTTTTACCTTTACGTTTACCAACAATATATGCTGAGGCAACTGAGCCCCACTAAAGCTAACCACTTTTGCAAAAGAAGCATCAGAAAGCAATAGCTTCTTCTGAAATACTGCTTTACTAAAGTCTACCGTATCTCGAAACGACACCGCTTCAAATATGGCAAGGTCTTGAAAACTGGCTTTAGAAAAATTGACCAGGCTATCAAATCTTGCCCCATAAAAATTAGCGTTTTTGCTGAAAGTAGCATTTGATAAATTGACAGTCTTTTCAAATTTAACTCTTTCAGCTACAAAGTCTCCTAGAAAAATAGTGGATTGTGCTTTTAATGTTTGATCCAATACCCTCAACCGGTCTTTATACAAAATTTCTTGGTCTGGTATATTTTGACTGATCAAGAAATCTAACTTAAAATCACGTGTGTATTCACGCTTACTATAATCAAACATTTGTTGCGCAGGTAGAGGCAATACCCAACCCAAACACCCCGCAAAAAAAAGAAAATATTGAAGTACTTTTTTCATGAAATAAAATATGAATGATCAACATAATAATAATCAACTACGAATACTTTCGGCTACTTATCCTCTCCCTTGCTTAATCCAGCAAACTCAATACATCTTCTTTAGTCAAACTCTTGATAAAGCTCTCTTCGGTAGTAATCAGGTCTTGCGCTAAGCGCCTTTTGTTGGTTTGCAAAGCAAGAATCTTTTCTTCTACGGTACCCTTGGTAATAAATTTATAGGTAAACACCGTGTTTTCTTGCCCTATGCGGTGAGCACGATCAACCGCTTGTGCTTCAATGGCAGGATTCCACCAGGGATCCAACAAAAACACATACTCGGCAGCCGTAAGGTTGAGCCCTACCCCACCCGCTTTGAGCGAGATCAAAAACAATTGGATTTCGTCATTGGTCTGAAACTGCTCTACTTGTTGCTGGCGATTTTTGGTAGAACCATCTAAGTAAGCAAATCGCCATTGTCTTTCTTCAAACGCATTTTTTAGCAACTGTAAATGTTTTACAAACTGGCTAAACACCAACACTTTGTGCCCATTGCCAATGATGCTCTCCAGCTTATATAAAATATCATCCATCTTACCCGAACTCTCCTCATAGCCTTGATCAATCATACGTGGGTGGTTGGCAAGTTGACGCAACTTAGTAAGTCCCTGCAATAATAAAAACTGGGTTTTTGCCATTCCACTGCTTTCTATTTGCTTAAGAATCTCGTTACGGTACTGTGACTTTACTTTTTCGTAGGCTTTTTCTTGTTCGTGGGTCATGGCACAATACTGTACATTCTCTATTTTTTCGGGCAACTCAGTCGCCACCTGGCTTTTCAAACGACGTAAAATAAAAGGTTTGATAACGCTCTTGAGCTTGGCTAGTTTCTCCATGTCGTTTTTCTTCTCAATGGGCAACAAATACTCTTTCTTAAAAAATGCCTGTGAGCCTAATAAACCAGGATTAATAAATGAAATTTGTGACCATAAATCCAGTGTGGTATTTTCAAGTGGGGTTCCGGTTAAAATTAAACGATGTTTTGAGCGCAATTGCTTCACGGCTTTGGTAACTGCGGCGGAGGGGTTTTTGATTGCCTGTGACTCGTCCAGAATGACATAGTTGAACTGGTAGTCCATCAAAATGTCAATATCGATGCGTGTAATGCCATACGAAGTAACCACTAGGTCGTAATGCTGAAACTGCGCTACATTTTTTTTCCGGGTGGTACCTGTGTATACAAATATTTTGAGGTTGGGCACAAACTTATGGGCTTCTAACTGCCAATTGTAAATCAACGAAGTAGGAATAATAAGCAACGATGCCTGAGTAATTCCTTGCTCTTTTTGAGCCTGGAGCAAGGCAAGCGCCTGAATGGTTTTACCTAAGCCCATATCATCGGCAAGGCAACCACCAAAACGATACTCGTTCAAGAAATTGAGCCAGTCATAGCCCGCTTGCTGATAGGGACGCAAACTACCATTAAAACTTTGCGGGGGTTCGGCTTTGGCTATTTTCTCAAAGTCGCGGAACTGCGCCAGTTTGCGGTTCAGAGTTACCTTGGCATGTTTTCCATTTTTGAGGTCTTGAATCAAAGACAAATGGTGCTTTTTTAATTGGATATTCTCTGCATCACGCGCTTCCGAAAAAGCAAGCAATTCGGCATATTGTGCCAGCCAGGCTTCGGGTATAATGGCAATTTCGCCATTGGGCAAAGCAAACTCGGTTTTCTTTTGCAAAATAAGCTGACGCAGTTCAAAAAATGGAATTGCGAACTCACCAAACCTTACCGTAGCATAAATATCAAACCAGTCTTTGTTCTCTTTGATCTCCACCTTGATTTCTGCTTTGCCCAAAAAATATTTTTTGGTGTTACGGGTGTTTTGTTCTACCCTAAAACCGTGTTCTTCTAGCAATTGGGTATGCTCATTGATCCAACTAAAGGCCGCCTCTTTGCCCAAGAGTACATAGCCGTTTTTGAGCGGCAACTCTTGGTCTTTGAGCAATTTTATAATGTTAGTTTCATAATTTGTCTTGCGGCGTATTCTAAAAAAAGTATAATCAGTACCTTCTTGCTCTACCTCTACATTTACTTCTGGTTGTTTATCAGCTTTGAACCTAAACCGATCGTACTGAAAACTTAACTCAAACAATACCTTATAGTTACGCGGTGCATCCTTGTCATTATTACCAAACAAATCACCCGCAGCATCATCGGTATAATACTCAGAAAAAGTAAGCACAGGTTGTGCCTCGAAGCTGCGCGAAACGATTTTAAATCCCTTGGCATAAACGTCAAATGATGCTACCAGGGGTGCTACAAATTTGCGATAGTAGGTGTCTTCTACCTTGCGAGGTATCAATATAAATTTTTTGTTCAAAAAAGGCTGAATCTTTTTCCCATCTATGCCATTGGCAAAGTAGTGCAGCGTTTTGTCTAACAACAACCACGCAGGCTCATTACACACCACAATGGCATTTTTATATTGAAAATCAAGCTTTTCTCCTTGGTACTTGATCGTAGGAAAATAATGGGTATTTTCTTCGTTTCTACGAAAATGAAATAACACAGTAGCGGCTTCGGAGGCTATTTCGAGTTGTTTCCAGGTGGGTTCTCCATCACGTCCCATTTCAAACACCATTTTGTCTTCAAGCAATGATAAAATTTTTGCCCGACGCACTTTTACATAGTTGGCAATACTCTCTTGTAGTGCTTTATCGCCTTTTTCGGGATCGTATATCTTTAGAAAAAAATCATTGGTTTTTATTTTCTTGTTATAAAACTTCTTAACAATGGTTTCTTGTTGAATGGCATCAATCAGCTCTATCAGTTCATAGTCTACCTCATTGAGCCCCCGCCCAAACTCGCGGGCGTTTTGCGATGAAATGTTTTGATGCTGATAAGTAAGCTCACCTTTGGAGTTTCGCTGCACTACATAAGAGTCAAACAAATATCCCAGGTATTGGTGCTCGAACAACGAATATACTAACTGAAAGGGTTGTGTAGTGGATACTTTCATAACAAACTCATGATAATACAATGGAAAACCTCCCGATTTATTGAAGCAAACGTCGGAGAAACCAAAATTTTAAAGAATTAGACAGCATACAGCAGAGGAGGTTTTCACTTTAATTTATTGTGCAATTGAGGCAACAAAGGCATGAAGATCAAATCTACCTCTTATAAAATTTGATCAAGTTAAATGATTCGAATGAATTTGTCGAATAAACAAGGTTGCAATTCGATAAATCGCCTTATTTGGCAAAAAATAATGGTTTAAATCAAAGAAAAATATGGCGCAAGTCAAGCAAAGAAATTACATGCATAAGATATAAACATATTCTTTTTTGATCCGTAGATATATAGTATAAAGCTGACCACCTCTCATAATAATACAAAATATACTACTTTAATTTAAAGTATTCCACTTTTAAAGCTTGACAATCACTTCAATACCATTGTTTAAAGCCAAGATTTGTGGAAGTTTTCAGGCAATGTTCAACCCAATACCTGATTGCTGGATGTAAGTTTTGATATGCTTGCACCAAATATACTACGGTAAACCAACACAAATAACACTATATGCTATGAGAAATGTTCAACTAAAAAAAGGTAAGGCTGCCAAAAATCAAATACATTATGTACCCGATGCTACTTCGCTTAATGAGTATGAGATAGCTTGGGCCATTGCACATAGAAGTCACAAGAAAAATGTAGAGTACGAGGTAGATGGCGATGAATTGATTGAGTATTCGTTTGCCAAGGGGTGCTTTCACCGATGGGTAATTACTACAGTACAAGACAACAAAGTGGTATTGTCGAGTATTTGAGAAATAAGCATCAATCATCATTAGTCACCAGTTATAATGATGAAAAGCAAGAGGGTACAACCATTGCTATAAAAAAATATACTCCACTTTACAACAAGCACAAAGGGACTGATTTAATCTGAATGATAAATCAGCCCCTTTTATTATGTCAAATAAATTAGTTATTTTCTCTTATTGATGTACCTCGCCAATGTTTTGCGGGTAGATGAGTAGGTAAACAACGACACAATCTCGCGATAATTTTCGGGGTCGTGTACATAGTTGTACGCCAGTTTGGCAAACTCTAGTTTGTTGTCTTCAAAATTAAACAATTGGATCACAGTTTTAATCTGGCTCACCTTTATGCATTGCTTTTGCTTTATAAATGAGGTGGCCATAGTCATTCGCTCTTCTTCAAACGACTCTTGCTGTAATTGTTGCTTATGGGTATTAAAGGTTGCCTCACTTAGTGGTTTTGCGCATTTTTGGGCATGAACAAGTTGCCCTAAACCTACTGCTTCTATACAGGCCAACAGTGCCAAGGCAAGAAAACCAGTTTTTATTAAATGTTTCATAAGACAATTGCTTAGTTAATTATTCTATAATACGAAGTTTTTGGAGCAATTGCGCTAAAAAACAAAAAAAACCCAAGCCAATTTGTACTTACACAAATAACTCTTGGGTTAAATCAATATCTACAATAGCAAATTGAAAGATATACAAAACTTAGTTTCAGAAATAATGTTGTTGAAAGATGTTTGGTTGCTAGTAGGAACTTGGGAGTTTCATATAGTACAATGCTTTCTATCAGAGAAAATGACAATCTCATACATAAAATATTACTTTATGAATTAACAAAAACATAAAGCATTGACAGTCAAATATTTATATTTACAAAAAAAGGCAAGATTTTTTATGATAAAAAATCTTGCCTTTGTATTTACAGCCAATAGTTTGATAAACCTACCTAAAGCCCATCGCTTTTCTTGCCCGATTAAGCACTGGTGTGGCTATGTCACGGGCTTTGGTTTCACCTTCTGCCAGTTTACTGTGCAAGTCGGTCAGGTTATTCATATAATGATCAAATAGTTCGCGCTGTTTTTCGTATTTGGTCATTATCAACTCTAGCAATTCTTTTTTGGCATGTCCATAACCATAATTCCCGCCTGTATAGTTTTCACGCATTTTGGTCGCTTGGGTATCATTGGCCAACAAACCATACAGTGCAAATACGTTGCACTTGTCAGGATCTTTGGGGTCTTCTAGCGGGGTGCTGTCTGTTTCTATACCCATCACCTGCTTTTTGAGCTTTCCCTTGGGCAAAAACATGTCTATATAGTTGTTATAAGACTTGCTCATTTTTCGTCCATCGGTTCCTGGAATGGTCATCAGATCAGCATCAATACGCGCTTCTGGCAATACAAAAATCTCTTCACCATAGTGATTATTTATTCTTTTTGCCACAAAACGGGTAAACTCCAGGTGTTGCTTTTGATCTTTGCCTACTGGTACCACATCGGCATCATACAACAATATATCGGCGGCCATTAGCATAGGGTAAGTAAATAAACCTGAATTTACATTTTCGTCGCCTTCACCTCCCAATGCTTCTGACTTGTCTTTGAACGAGTGGGCAAGTTCCATCCGTGAAAACGGCATAAAACAACTCAAGTACCAGGCAAGTTCGGTTACTTCAGGTACCCTCGATTGACGGTAAAAGGTGTTCTTGTCAGTATCGAAACCAAGCGCCAACCAAGCAGCAGCTACTGCATTTACATTTCCTTCACGCACTTTTGGGTCTCTTATGGTAGTAAGCGAGTGCAGGTCTGCAATAAAAAAGAAAGATTCATTTTTTGGGTCTTCTGATAGTTCAATACCAGGCTGAATTGCACCTAGAATGTTTCCCAAATGTGGTCTTCCTGAACTTTGAATGCCAGTGAGTATCCTTGCCATTTTTTATACTAATTTTTAAATGAAGGTCACAAATATAAGAAATTTTACCAGAAAGGGGGCTTTGTCTTGTTTCAAGGCTTTAATTAACTGTTAATCAAGATGTTGTATTTCAATTTGGGATTAAAAGTAGCACTTATGCATAATTTTTCGTCTTAGAATAAGTTTACAAACCTACAGACAAATGGTCTTTTATGTTGATGGATACACCTTAAATTGATTGGGTGGCCAGTAAATCAAGTGATGATTGTTTGTATATAGTACACCATCCGCTACCCTACCGCTATATAAAGCTAAGTTTTTTTAGCACTATTTCTATAATATTAATAGAAACTATGCCTGCTAATATCAAAAAATGGGATTAATTCGTAGCTAAAAAAGTGTTTATCGCAGGTTATTCACAAATAACCTTTAAATTTGCTTCTTATTTTTCACTATATCGTATTAAAATAGGTACTTTTAAAACACTAAAAAGGCCTATAAAAATAAGTGAGAAGAGATGATTGAATGTCCCTCATTAATATAAAATAAATAGTTAATTCGATTGTAATATGATTGTAGTTACAGGTGCCGCTGGTTTTATAGGAAGTTGTTTAATTAGTAAACTAAACTCCGAAAACTATCAGGCGGTAATCGCAGTAGACAAGTTTGACAACGAAGCTAAGAATAAAAACCTGGAAGGAAAGACCATCAAAGAGCGCGTTGAACGCAACAAGTTCTTTGACTGGTTTGACAAACACCACGAAGAAGTAGAATTCATTTTTCACATTGGTGCGCGCACAGATACGACCGAGTTTAATGTTGATATCTTCAACGAACTAAATCTTAACTATACCAAAAAACTTTGGCAATACTGCTGTAAATATCACATCCCGCTAGTTTATGCATCTTCTGCTGCTACTTATGGTGGTGGCGAACACGGCTACGACGATAGCGAAGAGGTTATACCTAAGCTAAAACCTTTGAATCCTTACGGAGATTCAAAAAATGACTTTGACCTTTGGGCACTGCAACAAGACAAAAAACCTTGGTTCTGGGCAGGTCTTAAGTTTTTTAATGTGTACGGTCCCAACGAGTACCACAAAAAGCGTATGGCATCGGTAATTTTGCATGCTTTTAATCAAATAAAAGCTACTGATAAAATGAAGCTTTTTCGCTCGCACCGTGCCGATTTTAAAGACGGAGAGCAAAGCCGTGACTTTGTGTATGTAAAAGACGTGGTGGAGGTAATGATGTTTTTGATGAAACACCGCAAAGACTCTGGTATTTACAACCTGGGTACTGGTCAGGCACGTACTTTTCTTGACTTGGTTCGCAATACTTTTAAAGGAATGGGCAAAGAAGAAGACATTTCGTTTATTGATACACCCGAAGATATTAGAGACAAATATCAGTACTTTACTGAGGCTAATATGCAAAAGTTGATCAATATTGGGTATGACAAACCTTTCCATTCTCTTGAAGAAGGTGTGCAAGATTACGTAAAAAATTACCTGATGGAGCAAAAATACTTTTAAGATCAATCAATTGAAGGTTGATAGTTTTCAGCAATTTTCTATTACTTTGCCAAAATTATCAACCTTTATCTGTTGATTGTCAAACATGAATACTTACGGAAAAGCTTTTAGAATTACCACCTTTGGCGAATCGCACGGCGATGCTATTGGTGTAATCATTGATGGTTGCCCTTCAAACCTTGCACTGGATATGGAGTTTATTCAACGTGAACTAAACCGCCGTCGTCCAGGGCAGTCTAAAATAGTGACGCAACGCAAAGAACCTGATCAAGTGCAGGTCATTTCAGGAATATTTGAAGGAAAAACCACTGGAACCCCTCTTACTTTGGTTATTTGGAACCAAGACGCCAAAAGCAAGGATTACTCGCACATAGCCAATCAGTTTCGCCCTTCTCACGCTGACTATACTTATCAGCAAAAATATGGTATTCGTGATTATCGCGGAGGCGGCAGAAGCTCTGCCCGTGAAACAGCCGCGCGTGTGGCAGCAGGTGCCATTGCCAAGCAAATTTTGTGGCAACAAGGAATCAAAATCACCGCTTATACCTCGCAAGTGGGCAGTATCAAACTTACCACTCCTTATCAACACCTTGATTTTTCTCAAATAGAGCAAAACGATGTGCGCTGCCCTGACCCAACGCTTGCTACCCAAATGATAGAATGCATAAAAGAGGTGCGCAAACAAGGAGACACTATAGGTGGAGTAGTAAATGCAGTAATAGAAAACACACCTTCAGGGTTAGGCGAGCCTGTATTTGACAAACTACACGCTGAATTGGGCAAAGCAATGCTCAGCATAAATGCAGTGAAGGGTTTTGAGTATGGTAGTGGGTTTGATGGGGTAGAAATGCTCGGATCGGCTCATAATGACCTGATATATAAAGATGAATCTGGCGAAGCCCGCACCCGATCTAACTACTCTGGGGGTATTCAGGGAGGCATTTCCAACGGTGAAGATATTTATTTTAGGGTGGCTTTTAAACCTGTAGCTACACTTATGCAAGACCAGGAAAGCCTAAATACTCAGGGTGATAGTGTCACTGTCACTGGTAAAGGTAGACACGACCCTTGTGTGGTGCCTCGTGCAGTGGTGATTGTAGAGGCGATGGCAGCTTTGGTATTGCTTGATTTTTACCTGAGAAACCAACAAACTGTTGAAATAAAACCCTAAACATCCAATACAGAATCGTTCGCTAAAATTAGAGACATTTTTCACAAAAAAAGACCAAAATAATGTAACAATAGGTTTAAAGTGGCTGTTTTGTGCAGAACTTAAAGAGTTTGAACATATTCTAATCAAACAACCGCTGTAAAACACTTGTTGAAGGACAGGTGTTTTTCTTTAGTGATCTTTCATAAATAATTCGAGCCATTAAAGTGTATCTACTGCCCTCATTCTTCTCAAAAAAAAAAGTTTCATAGCTTTGGCTATGCACCGTTTTTTTTGAATCGTTTGAGAACAATATATTTTCTTGAATTGGCACAGCTTATTTTTTCCAGATCACTTATGGTACATTTTGTCTAAATTCAAAAAAAACATATCGCATGCGCAAAAAAATTACTCCTATATTATTTCTGCTACTTACTACCGTTTTTATGCAGGGCTGCAACTCCAGCTCTAAAACCAGTAAAAGCAATGCTACCTCAAACAACCCTCAAAACCTGCCCTTAGAGAAAATAAAATTACCTAAAGGTTTTCAGATTTCTATTTTTGCCAATGGAGTAAACGAAGCCCGCTCGATGGTAAGAGGCGATAAAGGGACTATTTTTGTGGGCAACCGTGGTGGTGGTAATGTATATGCTGTAGTAGACAATGATAATGACTATAAAGCCGACAAAGTTTACACCATTGCTTCTGGGCTCAACATGCCTTGTGGGGTGGCTTTTCGCAAGGGAAGCTTATATGTGGCAGAGGTAAGTCGTATTTTGAGGTATGACAATATAGAAGCCAACTTGGACAAACCACCCAAACCTGTAGTAGTCTATGATAAGTACCCTACTGATAGGCACCACGGCTGGAAATTCATCGCGTTTGGTCCTGATGATAAACTTTATGTACCTGTAGGGGCTCCCTGCAATATCTGTGAACGTTTAGAAAACCCTACATATGCTTCTATTACCCGTATGAACCCAGACGGTTCTGGTATGAAGGTATTTGCCAGTGGTGTACGCAATAGTGTGGGGTTCGACTGGCACCCTGATACCAAAGAGTTGTGGTTTACAGATAATGGACGTGATATGTTAGGCGATGACTTGCCGTCTGATGAGTTGAACCATGCGCCTAAGAAAGGGATGCACTTTGGCTACCCCTATTGCCACCAGGGCGACACCAAAGATCCTAAGTTTGGCGATAAACGCCCTTGCAGTGACTTTACTCCTCCTGCCCAAAAACTAGGGGCACATGTGGCAGCTCTGGGGATGCGATTTTATACAGGCAAAATGTTTCCCAATGATTATAACAAAAAAGCTTTCATTGCGATGCATGGCTCTTGGAACCGCAGCAAAAAAGTAGGGTATAAGTTGGCTTTGGTGCAAACCAAAGAAGGTAAAGTAACTGATTTTGAGACATTTGCTGAAGGTTGGCTTGATCATGAAAAACAACTTGCCTGGGGGCGTCCAGTAGATGTACTGCAAATGCCTGATGGTTCTTTGTTGGTGTCTGATGACATGGCCAATGTAATTTATCGGATTACTTATAAGTAAACTTTTAATCAATTTCTCCCCTGGCTCTATGGGTTCAATACTATTGGGCTGGGTATATTATACGTTAACTTTAGCCACAGACAGATGAAGTCAAACATTGCTCAAGAACTGAAAGATTCATACGATGCCCAATATAAAGATCCTCATATAAAAAAATGGCGGGAACTGGGTGCTAAAAATAAAGTTCAGAATATCATCAATATTACCCAAGGCCACTCTTTTGACAGGGTGTTGGAAGTAGGGTCAGGCGATGGAAGTATTTTGCAGGAACTTTCTCGCCAAAATTTCGCTCAGGAGCTTTACTCAGTAGAAATCTCCCAGAGTGGCCTTGAGGCCATTCAAGCACGCAATATACCACAGCTTAAAAGTGTACAACTTTTTGATGGATATAAGGTACCCTTTGAAGACCATAGTTTTGATTTGGTAATACTGACTCATGTGCTGGAGCACGTAGAGTTTGAACGTTTGCTTTTGCGGGAGTTGAAAAGGTTGGCAAAGCATCAGGTAATTGAGGTTCCTAAAGATTATCGTTTTGGGGTAGACAAAAAACTCAAGCATTTTCTGGCTTATGGTCACATCAATATGTATACTCCCAGCTCGCTCAGGTTTTTGGTCAAAAGTGAAGGTTTTCGTATTCTCAAAAACAATACAGCCATTTACTCTAAGGATGTATACACTTTTAACAAACCTTCTTTTACCCAAAAACTAAAAGCCCAGATGGTATACCTGGCCAAGCAAGCCTTGACCCATACCCCCTCTGTTGCGTTCAACCATCGGTACATCGACACCATTACTTTGTTTACCGAAAGCAGTGACCAGGGTTTAGATATTATGTAAAAACAAAAGCCGTTGCTTCTCTCGTGTAGCAACGGCTTTTTTAGATTTTAATGAGTAAACAGGATAACGTTTCAGAGTTTGTGTAAACTCGATTTTTGAGTACTGATTACCAGAAGTTTAGACGAAAAAAACACACAAAATGAAACGTTATCGTAAATGGCTACGAAAGCCCTTCTGCGTCTGCCACAATCTCGGCAAGGTCAAACACCTTTACATCGTGCTCGCGCTCTTTGCTTTTCACTCCATCGGTCATCATAGTCATACAGAAAGGACAAGCCGCTGCTACCACATTGGCACCCGTTTCAAGGGCGTCTTCTATACGCTCTACATTGATCTCTTTGCTGCCTTTTTCGGCGTCTTTAAACATTTGCGCCCCTCCTGCTCCACAGCATAAACCTTTGGTACGGCAACGCTTCATTTCTACCAGGTCGGCATCGAGTTGCTCAAGTACCTTGCGAGGAGCTTCGTAAATGTCGTTGGCTCGGCCTAGGTAACAAGAGTCATGGTAGGTAATTTTTTTGCCTTTAAACTCTCCTCCTTCTGACATTTTTACTTTTCCAGCGTCAATCAATTGCTGCAAAAACGTAGAGTGGTGAATTACTTCATAGTCGCCGCCCAATTCTTTGTATTCATTTTTGAGAATATTAAAGCAATGGGGACAAGCGGTTACTATTTTTTTGATGTTGTAAGCATTCAACAACTCAATGTTGCCAATCGCCTGCATTTGAAAAAGGTCTTCGCGTCCAGCACGTTTGGCAGGATCACCAGTACAAGACTCTTCGGTGCCCAGCACGGCAAAGTCAATGCCCACTTTGTTCAATATTTTCACCATAGCAATGGTTACTTTTTTGTAACGATCATCAAATGATCCTGCACAACCTACCCAGAAAAGTACCTCTGGGGTCTTGCCTTCTGCTGCCAAATCCGCCATCAAAGGCACTTTATATGTCATTTCGCTCATTTTTTTTACGTTTAATACCGGCTTATATACACTGCCGGTTTTTACTCAGTGCAAGCACATCAAAACAGTACTTGCATTAACTATATATAAAAAATTAATGCTAATATTCGGTGCAATCTGCATCGCCTAACGTGGCGGTGCTATCCTTTTGGGCACAACTCCTCCCCCTTTATTTTTAGTATCTACCTGCTCTACCTGCAGGGCGTTGTAGTTTACAAAGCTGCCAATGAGGTTATGAAAAGCAGGGCGGATAAATAGGGTCATTCCAAATATAATCAGAGATAAGGATATAGATACTGCAATATTGTTCTTCTTTATTTCGGCTATTTCGTCCAGGTCTATAGTGGCTTTGATGTATACAAAAAAGCTGATAAGAATTAGCAAGACGCTAAACGTCAAAGAAATAACATAGAACAAAAAGAAATACCCCAACGAAATCATAAATATCTTGATCGTGATTTTGTTATGCGCCTCTGCCATTGTTTGCAAAGCACTGTTGGATGATTTTATGCTGGTTTGGATCAACAACAAGGTACAAATGATTAAAATTGCTTTGAACAGCGCAATAGAAATATTGCCTTCTTTGACCATTTTCAGTGTGTTTACCTTCAGCACCAGCTTGTCTATCACCTTTAAGGCAATGTAGATGGTAAGCAACCCAAAAACCAGCGACAGAGAAACGTCATAAATAGAAAAAATGATTCTGTTGGTATCCATACTTCAGGTTTTGTTTAATTGATGAGTTTTGGCTTTAGTTATAATAACCTTTGGCTGGCTCTATTTTATTAATTGTGTAATTACTGAAACCATCTTTGCCAAAAGCAAGTCTGGCGGGTCCGGTAGGTTCACACAAAATATATTTCTCGCCCCTATAGGTCACATATTTTTGATAAGGCTTGGGTACCCCCTTAATTGCCAGAAACAAATGCCCTGGAATAGTCACAAAAACAATTTTGTAACGAGGGTTGTGCAAAAGCACGCTGGCAAACAATACTGCTTTGGTATCGCAGTCGGCATAGCCCTTAGTTAAAGCCAATGAAGGTGGAAATATTCCCCCTGTCTGTTTATTGTTATACAAATCTGCCGGAATTTTATAAGGTATATCCTGACAAAATTTCAACAACTCGTCTATTGGTTTTTGGTAAGACGCATCACTCCCTACTTTTTTCATGATCATCTCATAAATAGGGCGGGTAATGTTTCGGCTGATATGGATCATTCGGTTGTAGTCGGGACTTGCGGTATTGTTTTGCACTTTAAAATACCCTCGTTCGGCAATTTCACGTATTTCTTCTTCTGAAGAAAAAGAACGTTTAAAAAAGTCAGGGGGCAAACCAAATCTATCGTTAATATTGTCAATAGACAACTTGCGATTGCCCCATTTCATTTTAGTTCCCCGGTTTGCCACGTCACGGTACACATAGTCAAACACATAGTTGTCCGATTCTACATCTACCCTTTGGTGGTTACGCTCTTTAGTAAGTTGAATAATGGCGGCAAAACTTGGAGCTGGGTCAACACGGGTATTGTCACCAGACGAACCGTCGCTTGAGCCGCTGTTACCGTCTTTGAAAAGATAGCTATAGTCACCGTGGTGGTCATTTTCTGACCCTGTATCTACAAATTCTTTGAAGTTTTCGCTTAACCCTCCTGCCAATGCCAACAATGCTACAAGCACTACTCCCAAAGTAAGGATGAGCTTGAACAAGCGACCAATGAACCGAAAAAGTCCCATAAGTTTTTAATTTTTGAGTAAACAAATCAATGGTAAGTAGCCGCAAGCAATTAGCTACAAGTAAGAGCAACTTGCTCATCATAAGGTAGTTACACCTACTCATTAGGTGTGTTTATGCTGCCTTGGTACTTACAACTAAATTATACATACATAAACTGTACAATTGTTCAAATAAAACGCCACAAGTAAGAGCAACTTGCTCATCATAAGGTAGTTATACCTACTCATTAGACATGTTTAATGCTGCCTTGGTACTTACTTCCACTCACTGTTCCCCTTACTAAGGGCACTCAACTGGCTGAGTGACTAACAACACGGTGGTTTTAGCGTATCATTAGTTTGCCTACCTCATTTTTATACTTTAAACTTTCCAACCTACTAAAACTTTGATCATAGATAGTCCAAACCTAAAAAGTTTGTTTTTGAACAATACTACATACAGCTCAAAAACAAACTTATGCTTACCTGTTTGTTAGTCATTCAGGTTCTCAGCCCAGTTGAAACGGTCAGTGGGCGAAAACTGCCAGGGAGCCATATTGTTCTCAATATTGGTAAACATTGAGTTCCACGATTGTGGGGTATCGGCTTCTTCCAGGGCAATGTAACGACGCATTTGTAAAATAATAGACAATGGGTCTATATTGATCGGGCAGGCATCTGTACAAGCATTGCAAGTAGTACAAGCCATCAATTCTTGTTTAGAAATGCGCTCATCGCTGTATAGTCCGTGGCCTTCTGCAAGGGCCTTTTCAAGCTCTCCTCCTTTGGCTATATACTCCCCTATTTCTTCCATTCGGTCGCGGGTATCCATCATTACTTTACGTGGCGATAGTTTTTTGCCAGTAATGTTTGCCGGACAGTTAGAAGTACACCTGCCGCACTCGGTACAAGAGTAGGCGTCCATGAGGTTTTTCCAGGTCAGGTCGTTGATGTCTTTGGCACCAAAACGATCAATTTCTGGCATGTTGCCATCGTCTTCTTTGAGCCCCAAAGCAAGCTGTACTTCATTGGTTACCGACTCCATATTGTCCATATAGCCTTTGGGCTGTAGGTTCGAGAAGTAGGTGTTTGGAAAAGCCAGTGCAATATGAAGGTGTTTAGAGTAGGTAACATATACAGCAAAAGCAAAGATACCTAAAATATGAAACCACCAGCCCACACGCTCTATCACTACCAAAGCGTTAATAGACAAACCCTCTAGCACAGGGGTAAGCATTTGGCTAAATAAAAATGCGCCAGTTTGGGTATAGTGCGCTGCGCCTTTAGCCTGTAATACAGTATCGGCAGCATTCATCAGCAAGATGGCAGCCATCAGGGTAATCTCCACCACCAAGATTACAGTGGCATCAAGGGTTGGCCAGCCTTTCATTTCGGGGCTACCAAAACGAGGTACCTTAAGTAGGTTACGACGAATAAGAAAGATAACACAGGCAAGTAATACGCCTACTGCCAAAAATTCAAAGAAACTGATGAGTACGGTATAAAAACCGCCCAACACCCCGGCAAAAATCCGGTGTGTACCTGTTACTCCGTCTATAATAATCTCTAATACTTCTATATTGATGAGTACAAACCCGGCGTATACCAAAAAGTGAAGTATCCCTACTAAAGGTTTGTCAAACATTTTTTGTTGCCCAAAGGCTATACGTAACATTGTTTTCCAGCGAGTCGATGGGTTATCTGTACGATCCAGTGACCTTCCCAACTTAATGTTGGCACTAATGCGGGAAACCCTGCGGTAAATCAGGTAAGCCGTCACCCCCAATGCAATCAAAAAAGCAACCTGCGGTAAAAATTTCATAATATTGAATTGTATTTACGTGTCTAATTTTTTAAAAATAAATATTTTTTTCGTTAAAAGTTTGGAATAACCAATCGCGTGGTTACCTTTGCACTCCCGATTGAAAAACAATGGTGACATAGCTCAGTTGGTAGAGCATCGGACTGAAAATCCGTGTGTCCCTGGTTCGAATCCTGGTGTCACCACTTTTTATTCGTTGAGCCTTTCTTTTAATTAAGAAAGGCTTTTTTGTTTTCTGGATTAAAGCTGTAACTTCACGCCATAATCCCTTCCTTATTTTAGTTTTTATTGTGTCAATATACATAATTGTACTCACCTCTTCAGTAAATTTTGTATTTTTATATCCTTGTATATAATTATTCTAAAAATACTCGGTTAGCATACTATTCTCAAAACAAATCTACGTAATTCAGTGGTTATTTAAACAACTTTCATAGTCTGATAGATTAATTTTGAATCATTCTAAATACCTTCTTTTTAAGTATCAAATATCTGAAGGTGCTACATTTTTTTTCTGTAAGTTTTGAGCCCCTATTTTTATCGACTTTGCCAGCTACTTTCCCTTTTTTAGGCTTGAGTACAGCCACATTATTTCTGTGATGAATACCCAAGCAGTGATAAAACATTGGCCTTGTTTTGTTTAACTTTTGGCTACTACACTTTTTTTATAGAATAATGAAAGTAAAAATAAAAGAAATCATATTTGACAAAAATTTTTATCATAAGTGATTTAAAAAAAATAAAAAAAAGATAGAAAATGTTTGCAATTAATCAGTGGCTTATTACCTTTGCACTCCCAACTAAGAAAAACAATGGTGACATAGCTCAGTTGGTAGAGCATCGGACTGAAAATCCGTGTGTCCCTGGTTCGAATCCAGGTGTCACCACTTATTTTAAAAAGCCCATTCAGGTATTCTGAATGGGTTTTCTTGTCTTCAGAAGCACCCCTCTTATTGTTTACCCACAGGTCATTGTTTCTAACTTATTTAATTACCATCATTTGCCATTGACTACTAAGCTCTACCTACCGTTTCTTTTACTTTGATGTTTTAAATGGTGGACATTGTTTGGTGGACGGTCTTATTCTTAATATCTCTAATTTGAGAATAATCGATGCATTATTTTCCCACAATTGATTCCAATTTTTATTGTCTTGCCATTCTTACTACCACTAGAGTCGTACAACCTCTCCTTTTAAGTAATCTTTAAAATATACAAAGTTTTGAGTGTTGTTAATTTTTAACATTTCAGAGATGTTATATAAATGTTCGAAGCAGTTATTTCTATAAAAATCAAAAAAGCTTTTAAAACTTACACACAATATTTTCTTAAACACAAGAACTTCCTTTTAGTCATTTTTTTGACTAAGCGTCAAAAAATTTCCACGCAATAGTACTTAAAAACAATAAAATATTATATTTTTGCCATTGAGTTATATTTTCAACTGGGATATTTAAATAAAACAGTAGTATAACTCACAATTTATACACAGAAAAATCACTAATACCCCAATTACATTACTTGGTTCTGTATCGAAAATGTTACATGACCAATACACAACTAAATTTACAATTTATATTACACTCTTTACACAGATGAAAAAGTACATGTTAATTGCAGTGACTGCCTTCTTAATGGGTAGTTGCTCAACCCGAACAGAGGATAATGTTACTCCTGACCCTCAGCAAAGTGTGGAATTGGTAAACAAAGCCACCAGAGACAAGATCATTGCTGACAACCTTAAAACTAAAGGTGAGTTTGAATGGGCTTGGGTAGACAATGCTACTTTGTTTTCGGCCATTACAGATGGCAACGATGGCTCAATGACGGTGGGCTACATGCCCGAAGGCTTCAAAAATATCAATACCCGCATGCATGAGATTGACGTAAAGTCTAGCGAATGGGTAAAAGCTAAAGAACAGCTTATCAGCGATATTCAAGCCGTTTACAAAAAGTATGGAATCAACAAAACCAGAAAAGAATTGGTGCTTAGAGAACATGACGTGTTGCCTTTCTTTAAAGTATCGGTTTCTATCGTCCAAGTAGTAGATCTGGTACGTAACTCACCCAAGGTACGTTATGCTGAACCATCTACCTATAATTTTACTATGCCAGGACAAAACAATCACCGAATTACTGGTTCGCCAGGATGTGGTTCAGAAACCAGTGGTACCATTCCATCGGCTGATTATTTCAGGGCTTCGGACAATGCTTTAGTGTCATGGCACTTAGAAAAAAACCGGGTAACTCAAGCTTGGGGAATCAGCGGCAAAGGACGCAACATTAACCTGGGGGTGATTGATACGGGAACATCTCCGGCACAGCCTAAATTAGGTAGTTCTTTTAATGGGGGTTACTCTAATGTTGGCAGAAGAATTCAACGTTATGGCACGTTTGCTCCAAGCGTATGGTTTTGGCAAAAACGTAAAATAGATGGTCCTAATGACGACTGTGGACACGGTACGTCTATGTCGGGAGTAATGGCTGCCCCAAGAACTACCGATGGCACTCCTACTGGAGTAGCTTATGAGTCTAACTTATATGCAGTACGTGGAACCGACGACGTAATGCTAAACAGTGGTGATGAGCAAGATGGGGTGAGTGATGCTTTGGTACTACTTGCCAACAAAAATACACACATCATTAGTATGTCGTTGGGTAACTTATGGTCGGTAGGGCAAATTGCCGATGCAGTAAGGTATGCTTATGGCAAAGGTAAAATGATTTTTAGTGCCGCAGGTACTTCATTCTCGTGGGCTAACAATATTGTAGGGGTGATTTTTCCAGCTACTATGTCAGAAATTTTAGCAGTAACTGGGGTAACAGACCGCAATGGTTACAAAGAGTGTCATAATTGTCACTATGGTAGAAAGGTAGATTTTGTATTGGTCATGCAAAGAGATGGCAGCAGCAGCCGCACTGCCTTGACCTTGCCTATGAGCGGTAACTCGCCCGATCAGGTGGGTGGCTCTTCGGTAGCCACTGCTACTATGGCAGGTATTGCGGCTTTGGTTTGGTCTACCAACCCTTCACAGTCTCGTGCTACTGTATTGCAACGCTTGAAAAGTAGTGCTGAGTTTTATCCTAATCGTAACTCTAGCTTTGGTTGGGGCAAGGTAGATGCTTATAAGGCTGTGGCAAGTGTACAATAAATTAATCCACAGGTGTGCCACCTCAAAAAACCTGTGAATGAATACGTTATAAATGTAACTAAAGCCACCCATGGTCATCTTTTGATCGTGGGTGGCTTTTTGCTTTGCAAATAATTCACAATAGTAATCAAATTACTGCTTATCAAGCACTTATTAACTTTGGGCACTCCTTGTTTATTTTTTTAGCAGGGCTTTTATTCAAACCTTTTCTTGAATTATACAATCCTTCTTACATATTTTCTGTTTTCACAATCAAATAGTTTATTTTAGTGAGAGAAGTTATCCTGGGTTTCTTCTGGATTATAAAAGCACTGAATTTTCTCACAGGGACAAATACTCCAAGGTAATTCAGCGTACAATTTCATACGACTTTTCAACAATCATTACAATTATTTGAAATAATGCCAAAATTCATTCGTACAGCAGGAATATTTTTTCTATTCATATTTTGCCTTATGCAACCTGTGCAGGCTCAAGACACTGAAGCAGCTAAAGCATTGGTGAGTAAAGGAGATGAAAAAGTAGAGGAACAACGTGTTAAAGCTGCCATTAGACTGTATAGTCAAGCCATTAAAAAAGATAAAACGTATGCCATGGCTTATGCAAAGCGTGCAAAGGCTTATCAGGCAAATAAGAAGCTTTCATTGGCGATTAAAGATTACAGCAAAGCAATTAAACTTAACAACAAACTGGCAGGAGCCTACCGGGGAAGGGCTTATAGCAGGTTTTTGAGAGAAGATTACAAAGATGCGATTCACGATTATAATGAAGCCATCAGGCTACACGAAAAAGATACGTTTTCTTTTTATAGAAGGGCAGTTTCCAAATACCATATTTCAGACTACCGCTCAGCCTTCATGGACATAAATAAAGCCTTGAAACTAAACAAATTTCGCCCAGAGTTCAATTATTACCGAGGGTTGATCAGGGTGGCACTGAAAGACTCCAAAAACTCACTCAGTGATTATGATGAGGCTATTCGATTAAAACCAAAGTATGCAGAAGCTTACTACCATCGGGGGCTTGCCAAAAAGCAGCTTAATTATGATGGGGCACTTACCGACTATAACAAAGCCATCAGACTAAACCCTGTTTATCACGAAGCATATTTTAGTCGGGGCAGTTATTTTGTAGCAGAGGGCAAGCAAGACAAAGCATTGGACGATTTTAGCAAAGCAATTAAAATATATAACAAAGAAGAAGCTTATTTTGCCGAAAGGGCAAAGGCGCACGAACAAAACAAAGACCTAAAAGCTGCTCTCAAAGATCTTGATCGGGCTATAGAGCTAGACGGACGTAATCTAAAGTTTTATTTTAGCCGTGCTCGGCTCAAAGGTTTGCTCAAAGATTTTGATGGGGCAATGCAGGACATTCAATTTATTATAGATGAACAACCCAAAAACGTAGAGGCTTATATACAACGGGGTACAATCAAAGAAATAAAACTGGACTACAAAGGAGCCCTGGAAGACTTCAGTACGGCAATGAAAATGGCTCCCAAAAACCCGGAAATTTATAACCACCGTGGGGTAATTAAGTACAAATCAAGAAACTTTACTGGGGCACTCGAAGACTTTGATAAGGCAATTTCGCTCGATCCGCTTAACAATAAAGCTTACTATAACAAAGGAATGACGCAAATGTATATGGGTAAAAAAGAGGAGGCTTGTAAAAATTTGCGCAAAGCAGGAGAGTATGGACACCCTAAGGCGTATAAAATTGCCCGAAAGTATTGTAGCTAAGCCCCCCTCTCCTGCCATCAAGTAAGCGACAAGCTACCTCAAAAGTTTGTCGCTCCTATTGATTTATGCTCTGGGTACTTCCACTTTTTGTAACACAGGTTAGGAGGTTACCTGTCTTCGTATACTACCTTGATGTTGCGCAGGCGTAAGTAGTCTGCCAACCTTACTCCCTTGCGGCTTTGGTAATTTTTTATACGGTTATAGTGCACTTCGCTAATGTCTAAATACCCTTCAAATACTCTACCTAGCAGGTGCCATTCATCGTTGTTTCTCAACTGACAAGTTCCATCAATTGCTACATACACATGCAAAGGTTGATCTAAATGTTTGCCTACATAAAATAGTTGTCCCATATCGTCATAATTGCCATAGACCAAAGTATTGATGCTTTGTCTTTCTTTGAAGTCTTGCTTAGAGATGTGTTGATTGGGAACTTCGTTGATGAGTGATACAAGTTTTTGTTCATTGAGTTGAATACAGCGTACTAGCTGGTTAAATTTGTCTCTAGGTAGTTGGTGAGGATCAATGTAGATATTTAAACCGCTTTCGCTTTTATGGTTTACTTTCATAAATTTCACCTCCTTGTCTGCTTTGGCCATTGGTATGCCTTTGCGCCCTATGTTTTGTGAGACTACTTTACCATTATACATCAAGTCTATTTGAATATACAACTTGTGGTCTTTTTGGTTGTGATAAGAAGCAGTACGGAGTTGAATGGTTCCATTGTTACAGTGGATTTTGCCCAACTGTTCTTTTACCTGGCGTGTGCCGCATCCCCCTGCCAGCATCAACAAGCATATAGTGCCAATATACATATATTTTTTCATACAAATGTGGTAGTTTTTGCTCCCCTTCAATATTTAAAAATAGGCTACTTAGGAACGTAATCGCAATAACTGTCCGGTTTAGAACATATCCTCTTTCCTGACTTTCGTTACTTTTATTGTCCGTGGTACCGTCCCACGGTCTGGCTCAACATCCCCCGGATGTTGCCTTGCCCGCAAAAAGTGCCTCAGCCAGCCTTGAGTTTATGACCTCAATCTCGACACTTATTTTGAACATGTTCCTTAATTTACAATGTAGTGAGCATTTGCACTCATAAGTCACCTTGGTGAAAACAGCCCTTGTTTCAATGTTTATAATGACCAAATACGGGTGTTTTGATTTACCTGTCTGACTGCTCAATACGCCCTTTTAGAATAAAAACCTCTGTAAAAGTCTACATTTCATCATTGAATAAGCCAATTTTTGTTGTTATTTTGTAAAATACGCACATAAATCACGCCTCGTTTTAATGAAAAACCCATTAGTCTTTCACAAGATTGTAAGTGATGCGATCAAACTATAAACAATTCTGATCAAGCTCTTTTTATGATTACTAAACCATATTATAACTATGTACAATCCAAGGATCAATTGGCAGCTGATAGAAGCCACCAGATACGTAAGTATTTGGTTTGACGAATCGCTTTCATTATTTATACATCAATGGAGCAACCACAACCAAACAATGGGGGTAAACTTTGAAATATTTATAGAAAACGCTCAAGTGGTAGCAAAGTATCAGGTAATGCTACAGCCCAAGACAGTAATTATAGATGCTACTGGACTCAATATTACTTTTGGCAGTGAGATCAACAATGGACGGGACTGCATATAGGAGAAGCTATGCACGCTGCAGGTAGCGAATACCTTGTGTTGATCAAAAGTAAGGATATTTTACCCAAATTTCAATTGAACAGTTGCTCGAGGAGGCAAAGGAACCACAGTTTCAACTTAGGTTTTTTAATACCCTGACACAGGCTTTAAACTGGCTGGATGTATAGCCATGGAACACGAATCAAGTTTACTGCAATTATTGCAAAGCAACGATCTCTCTCACCTTAAGCTGGCTTTTGAGCTTTGCAAAGGGTTACAAGGGAACTATACTCCACAAGTAGCATTGGTATTGCAACAATACCCATTGTTTTGTGCAATGTATGCACTTGAGACCGATTTTTGTGCCAACCTACAAGAACTCAACCTAAACAACCAACAGCTGGAAGTATTGCCTCCAGCAATAGGACAACTCAAACAATTGCATAGCCTGTGGGCGTGGAAGAATAAATTGACTAAATTGCCAGTTGAAATAGGAGCATTGACTCATTTAAGGGTATTGTCGCTACAGTATAATCAATTGACCTGTTTGCCGCCCGAAATAAGTCGCCTTACTCAATTAAGAGATGTGTATTTGTATGGTAATAAAATATCTGCCGAAGAAAAAAGGAAAATAAGCCAATGGTTGCCCAACAACTGTGATATAAGATTCAAACGTTTTGAAGATTGATAATTAAAATGTCTGAAAATAACGAAAAAATATTAAAACTGTTGCAAAGTGGTGACGAGCAAAACATTGCGCTGGCTTTTCAGCTTTGTGTGGGGCTTCGAAAGGGCTACAATAAGGCTGTAGCAAAAGAGCTACATAAACACGTGTTTTTTTGTGTGAGGCATCAACTTGAGCCAGGCTTTTATAAAAACCTGACCAACCTTTTAATTTCTGACAAGAACCTTCAACAGCTTCCAGCAGAAATTGGGCAATTAGTCAATCTTACTGACCTATCGCTGGGGTACAACCAAATACAGGCTCTGCCTATAGAAATTGGTAATTTACACCACTTGAAAGAGCTCTGGATCACCAATACCAAAATAAAAACACTGCCTGCCGAAATAGGAAAACTGCATCAATTAAGATCACTCAGTTTGTATGAAAATCAACTGGAAACCCTGCCCAAAGAAATTGGGCAACTAAGCAAACTACAAGACCTGAGTCTGCACCACAATCGTTTGAGTCAAGTACCTGTCGAAATAGGTCAGTTGTCTAACCTGCGACGGCTTTACCTCAATAGCAACCAATTGCAGGACTTACCCTCACAACTACAACAACTCACCCAGCTAAAAGTGCTCAGGCTGGGAGGCAACCCTATGAACGCCAATAATCAAAAGAAGTTGATGGAATGGTTGCCTAATTGTGAGGTGGAGTTTTGAGCGGTGAGATGATCAGGAACTACAATTATACGCCACAATTGCTGATTAAGTAGCAGCAAGTAATTAGCTATAAGCTACAAGTAAGAGCAACCTACTCGTAATATGGTATATACCTACTCATTAGGTATATTTAATGCTGCCTTGGTACTTATCTACCTCCACCATAGCATAATTTTTTAGCCCTCTCCCCTATCGAACCTAAATTTCAAGTAATGGATTTTGTGCCCTTCGGCCACAAACTTGAGTTCGTAGCGGGTTTTGATATCGTGGTGTTGGGCAAGCAGTTTCTCCTCTTTGTAGAGGTCACGGGTAAATTCAAAATCTTTAATTTTCCAATCTTTGAGCACTTCCAGGGTGTATTCAAACAAGCCTGCATTGTCGGTTTTGAAGTGTAACCAACCATCGGTCGTCAACAGGTTTTTGTACATGGTCAAAAAACGGGCATTGGTCAGGCGGCGGCGTTCGTCACTGTCTTTGGGGCGTGGATCGGGGTGTACCACCCATATTTCGTTTACTTCGCCAGGGGCAAAATACTGCTCAATATTTTGGATAAAAGTGCGTAAAAACCCTACATTTTGCAATCCGTTTTGAGTAGCAAACTGGCTACCTTTCCAGATACGATCACCTTTGATGTCTACCCCTACAAAGTTGCGGTCGGGGTATGCTTGCGCCAACCCTACTGTATACTCTCCTCTGCCACAAGCTAACTCTAATACTATATCACGGTCGTTTTTAAAAAACTCCTCTCTCCATTTTCCCTTAATCGTATCATACAGAGGTTTGCCTGGCTGTACCACATTCGGATTCTCTTCGTTTTGCTTAAAACGCTCTAGTTTGTTTCTTCTCCCCATTGTTTTTTTATTTGATTAGGCAAAAAACAGACAAAAGGCTTCTGCTCTATTGTCTGTTACCTAAAATATTCGGCAAAATTAGTTATTGTTGGGGCTTTTAGCAACTATGCAGCAAAATGCCTGAAGGAGGCAAGCTGTTTTTCAAACTGGGCAACCATTACCTCTGGGGTAGCGCTATGCAAATATTACTTTTGCCACCCAACCATCTTATAACATTGAAAATCAAAGTTTTACAAAAAACCCAGGAATAGTAAGCAAACACTAAATAGTACTTTACAAATAAAGTATTTAATATTTTTACTTTGACTTGTTTTGAGTTTATGCGGCTTTTTTTTAGATTTGAAAAAATGACTCACAGTCATAATATTTGAAAGATATGGGAACACCAAAGGACATCAGAAAAAAACAAAGGTATGAGGCGATTGTAGATGCAGCCGAAAAGGTGTTTTTTTCTAAAGGAATTGACAATGCTTCAATGGACCAGATAGCCAAACAAGCTGGACTGGGTAAAGGCACCTTGTATTTATATTTTGAGAGTAAAAATGCATTGTATCGGGCTATTTTATACCGGGCTTTTGCTACCTTAAAAAAACAGTTTGAAGAGGCTCTCGATGAAGAAAATACTGGGTTTGAAAATATGAAAACCATACTGAGGGTATACCTCGAATTTTTTTATAATCACCCCCATTATTTCAATGCTATTTTACATTTTCAAAATGACTTGTTCAACTTGGACGCCATGGCATCGGAGCAACAAATTTACCTTGCCGAAGGAGTGGCTATTATTGAACTTGGGGCACAACTCATAGAAAAAGGGCAACAAGATGGTAGTATCAGAAATGATTTGAAAGCAATAGAAGCCGCGTATGTATTTTGGGGGCAAACGATGGGGGTACTACAGCTAGTACAAAAGAAAATGGCCATTGTTACTCATTATCACCAATTAGAAGCTGATCAGTTAATTGTACAGCACTTTAAGCTGATTGAATATGTGCTCAAGGGCAGTTAAGCTATGACTACAGGAATTGCTATAAAGTTATTCCTGTATATTTTTTTGCCATAAAAATGACTTTCAGTCATTTTTCATTAAAACATACAATTTAATCACCAAAATAAACCAAAAACATTCTACTATGAGTTTACTAAAAAAACTAGGTTTCTTGAGCATATTCACTATTCCAGCCCTCATTGTATGGGGATATTATATGGGTGGAGGCTGGACATTTAGCGGTTTTGTATTTGGCTATGGAATTATTCCACTGTTGGATACTATTATTGGCAAAGACCCCGAAAACATCACCGAAGACTCGTTTGATCAGGTCATCAGCAACCGTTACTTTTATGCCGTGGTATACGCGCAAGTGTATGTACATGTAGGTATTGTGTTGTTTGCAGGCTATGTAGTATCGTTACAAACTATGACCGCCCTCGAATGGACAGGTTTGTTACTAAGTGTGATGTTGTTTATGAGCAGTGGTATCAACATTGCCCACGAACTAGGGCACAAGCGCAGCAAAGTAGCACAGTTTCATAGCCAACTTACGCTGATGTTGGTGGGTTATATGCATTTTTTTATAGAGCATAACAAAGGGCACCATGTACATGTAGCCACTCCTAAAGACCCGGCCACCAGCAAAAAAAACCAAACCTTTTATGCTTTTTGGGTACAATCAGTATTTGGAGGTTGGCAAAGTGCCTGGGATATAGAAAGCCGCCGTTTGCAACGTCACGGACTCAAAACCTGGAGCCGTCATAATGCTATGCTGTGGTACATAGCGTTGCCGTTAATTTTTTGCACCTTGCTTACTACTATATTAAGCTGGGGTAGTGGCGCTGTAATATGGGCAATACCTGCTTTTTGGGTGGCACAAAGCATTCTGGCGTTTTCATCACTTGAGGCAGTCAATTATGTAGAACATTATGGCATTGTGCGCCGGGAAATAGCTCCTGGCAAATACGAAAGGGTAAACCCACTACACTCGTGGAACTCAAACCACCGAGTGAGCAATTTCTTTTTGTTTCAGCTACAGCGTCACTCTGACCACCACGCCCATGCAGCACGTCCCTATCAAGTGCTTCGTCACTTCGACGAAAGCCCTCAATTGCCTTCAGGCTACCCTGTAATGATATTAATGTCGTTGGTACCTCCGCTTTGGTTTGGGGTAATGAATAAAAGGCTGGAACGCTGGAAAAGTAAGGCGTATGATGCTGAACATATCAAGCAGGTGGTGCAAGCAACAGTGTAGAAGAGCTTTACATCATTCTTTTAACAGAGGGTAGCACGTAGATTTCATTAATCATCTGCCAAACTTTTTTTGGAAAAAAAGGAATAGATTGCTCTTGGTTTTTATTTAGCAAAAGATAGAAACTCAAATCTTTACGTTCATAGTGTGCAAAAGCATAAGGAGGAAAGAGGTTTTTCATTAATAAACTATATATTCGGAATCGCTTGGTGTTTTCTTCACGTTCACCTGCTAACGAAGCACCTATAAACATAAATGAACAGTTTTTATCTTTTTTATAGAAAAAAAGCATCGCTTCTACACACGTTCTGATCACTTTAGTAGCTTTTGTACTACCCCTGTAAAGTCCAGAAAGAGTGTTAAAGCGATCTTTTCTATTGATATCTTTGTGAAGACAAAAACTCAACTCAAAAGTGTTATATTCAAACTCTTCCAAAGATATGGTATATAATACTTTGTTTGAATCTCTGAAATTAAACAAGTGCTCTCTTTTAAAATGCTTTTTATCAGAAGCCCTCGACGTATTAGGACCTAAGTAGTTGATTTTATAGAAAGAATCAAACATTTATAATGCAGTAACTGATTATTTATATTACAAACTGATACGACTTATTGCGTTCTTTCCACAAATCACCTTCTGTTAATGCTCTTACGCCTTCTGGTAATTCAGATGGTTTTACACCACTATTGAATAAGTTTAAGCCCTTTTCTATTTCTTTCACACAATTACCTACATCACTCACAAAATCGTAAGTGAGATTCACATAAGACTTAAATACTCTTGGAAAATCATCAAACTCTTCTAAACTCCTAATTTGCTCACAGTGCGACTGCATAGTTTTACTATTATTAAGGAGGTCTTGTGAATTATCAAAAAAAACTCTTGCCTCTAAATAGTTATGAGGAGTAATACTGATGCTTTCTCCATCAAAAATCAAAGATTTCACTTCCTTAAAAGTTTTATAAACCTTCTTTACCTTACGTTTTTCTTGATAAACAATATATTTTAGTTCAAAGCTTGTTCTTTTTTCATTTAATATTGATCCTAATAAATCAGTTAAATAAGCAAGACTCAACTCATTGCTAAAATTTGATATTGTTTGTGTGACTTGCATTTTTCTTGTTATTGATTCAATTACAAATTTACTAATAGTATGGGGTTATAACGATGCTTTGTACGAAAAACTCATATAAAAAGCCTCTGAAAATATTTAAATTTAGACTTACATCTCATCTAACTACTCATACAACCACTCCAACCCCTCTTCTCTCGTTTTAAAAATACGGTAAATGTCATTACTTGCTTCATAATTGGTGCGGGTATTAATGGTTTCTATAACGTTGTCTATAGAGTGTTGCAAAAACACATTGCGTGACAATATCAGGGCTGTTTTGATAGGGTTGATATGGAAAGCCCGTTTGATAGTTTCGTTGGCTACCCATTGTTGATCATTTCTGGCAATGGTACCATGTTCACGGCCGTCGAAACACCATTTTTTTATGTTTTTTTGCTCTGATAAATCATAGAAAGCAAGGAGGGTTTCCCGATACTTTTCGCCTTGTACAAAGTGCTTCCAGGTAAGTATCAAGGCATAATGGATCGCATCGTATTCGATAAGCGCCTGATCATTTTCGTAACATTTTTCCATAGACATAGCGGTACCTGAGTTAAAAACCGATCTGCTCTTAAGTTACAAAATGTACCAAAACAATGCACGGTTCATTTACTTTTTTTCCCTAAGCAACAGAAAGTTGCTTAGGGAAAAACCAACCAATGATGCTATAAGATCACTTACCCTATACTGACTGCTTCAAGCAAAGGCAAATAGACCTTCATATAATCATTGGCTTTTTCGGTTTTCAATGACAAATTACTCAGGTAAGCATACTTTTGTTGAAGTGGCAACAATAACACTTCTATGGCATCAAAGGTGAGGTGTTTGCCCTGTATTGTCAGCAACAAACGAGCATGAGGGGTGGTAGTCACCTGTATTTGGGGCAAAGAATTTTGCCGGGCAGCAGTCAATATAGGTAATAGTATGTATTGAATCGCAAAAGGAATAATTTGCCGATGCTCCATTGCAGGGGCTATCTGCCAGTCAATTTCCACAGGGCGGGTCAATTGGTGTTGCAACAAAAAAAGGTATTGTTTTACAAAAGCGACTTCGGTGTGTAAATCTACCAGTTCTTCGTCTTTGTGCTGTAAAATATATCGATAGGTTTGCGAAAGTTTTTCGGTAAAATCTAAAGCTTCGTCTTCGCTTTCTTCTATCAATGCTTCCAGCAAATGTAAACTATCAAACAAAAACTCAGGGTTTACTTGTTGTTTGAGCAGTTCAAACTCTGACACCACCTTTTCGCCCTTAAGGTGCTCTGCCTCCAGCAGGGTGGCTTTCCACATACCAAAAAAATAGCGGCTTTCATAAATAGCCCCCAGCACTAAGGTCAACAAAGCAGCCACTGCCATGATTGTTCCCACTGGTACCAGGCTAAAAGCAATACCATAGCTCCAGGTAATTACCCGCAAACCGATGAAAATAACTGTACAAGTATATAATACAGTGCTCCCTATAGTGGCTATGGTTCTTATTTGGGTTTGTTGTATTTTGGCATAACGTTGCCTGAACATTTGTACAATTGCCTGGTCGCCTTCCCAAATAACAATTGAAAACAAAAATGAAAAAAGTACATTCTGTGGGTAGTGGGTCACATTTTGAGGTGCCAGTTCTATAGCAAGTGGTATAAGGAGACTCATTGCCAACATTCCGACATAACGCCAGTGCCATTTAAAAATTCTAATACGAAAGTAACTCATGACAACAAAGGGGCTAAGGATTCGGCTACCGACTTGTTTGATATTGGCTGCTCAAGCAATGGCAACCTTACTTCAAAAGTGGCTACCTTGGGTTGTATAGTTACGGGTTGTTGGGTAAAAAACGCGTAACGATCTTTGATATTTTTTAATCCAATATGGGTTGAGTTTTCGCGCATGCCTGAAGTAACCTTTTTGAGCTGTAGGTTATTGCGCACAATCAAGTGATTACTTTTGGTTATAATGTTTAGATACAGCGGACGGGCACTGGAAATAACATTGTGCTTGATGGCGTTTTCTACCAGCATTTGTAAGCTCAAGGGCACTATTTGATGCTGCAAATAGTCTTTTTCTACCAACATTTGCACTTTTAGATTATCACCAAACCTAATTTGCTGCAAAAACAAATAGGCTTTGATAAACTCAAACTCGCGTGCTACAGTGGTAAGTTCTTGGTTTTGGTGCTGTAAAATATAACGGTACACCACCTCTAGTTTACGGGTAAACTTTTGGGCTGTTTTTTTATCTTCTGGAATAAGAGTAAGCAATGTATTGAGGCTGTTGAACAAAAAATGAGGGTTTACCTGATTTTTCAGTACTTCGAGCTGCGATTGGGTAGTTTGTCGCCTTAGTTTTTGGGTTTCGATGACCGACTCCTGCCAGCGTTCAAACAGGTAACGACTCTCGTAAAATGCGCCAATAAATAAGGTAATGACCAGGTTAAAAACCATGCTTTTGGGGATAGATGACCAACGACAAGGTACATTGTATAATACACTTGCCAGCCAATGGTTAAAGGTAACCAAACCAAGTATAAAGAGGCACATCACCACAAACTCTAATAATATGCGCACGAATGCCTGCGAATGCTTGGGGTATTTATTCTGGTAATGCCACATAACCAACACTGCCCCCTGCCAGTTGATAAAGCTCATCACCAGGTTGTGGGTAAGCCCAATAATGCCTATATCGACCGAAGAGGCTAGAAATATCATCAAGCTCAGTACAACGATCCCCGTGTACCTTATGTGTTTCTCTTTGACTTGCATATTTTCATGTACAAAAAAACCATTAAAAATGTGATTAAAACACCACGTTTTTAATGGTTTACAAGATAAGCTAAAAGCTGAACCTCTGCTACTTTTTTAGTACCAAAACAGGTTAAACGCACTATTATCATTTGGAAACCGTTTTCCATACAAATGATATGTCTCACAACAGGCAAAACCTTAAAAAAAACTTTTTGAATGCCATTACTCCTAGAAACTCCGAAAAAATCGGGCAATCTTGAGCAATATTTACCATTCAAGAGTAGATTTATATGGTTCTTACACCTAGTAAATATGAAGGTTTCTTCATAGTGCGTTTAACCTAGTACCAAAACAAAACTTTAGTCATCTCCTTTGGGTTTAGATACAAATATCATCGCCATAGACTGGGAAGACCCCTCATCTTTCAATATCAATTTTTCACTACTCAACGATATAATATTGAGGGTGGTTACCTTATCACCTTTGGCAGTAGTGGTCAGGGTTTTGCCATCATCAGATAATTTCCAAGTCATACTTTCGGTTTTACCCTTGTTCACAGCATCACAAGTTCCATCACTTTTAAAAGTAATACTTAAATCACCCATCACAGACTTCATCATAGCCTTTTGCTCATCAGTCATACTAGCAAATTTTTGCTTTTCAGCATCTGACATGGTCTTCTTCATTTGCTCTACCATATCGTCAAAAGAAAAAACCCAACGTTGCGTCAACATTTCTTTAGCTGACTGAGCTTGTACCATACCAGCTCCTAACAACACAAGAGCGACCATTAATATACATTTTTTTAGTTTTATCATTTTCATGAATTTTTGTCTAAAAAGGGATTAATCTACCTTTGGCTTAAACACCAACATCACTCCTTTAGTATCACTTTCTTCCTGCAACACCAGGCTGTCTTTGGTAATTTTTATTATTTTCAATCGGCTTACCTTGCCATTTTTCTCAGTGGTAGTCAAGAGTTTGTCATTGTCTGATAGCTTCCAGGTCATTTCTTCTTCTTTGCCGTTCATTGAGGCCTTCGCTGTTCCACCTGACTTAAATACGATGTAGGATTGTTCTATCATTGCTTTCATTTTCGTCCGTTGCTCTTCAGACATTTTACTCATCTGTTGTTTTTCTATCTCTGGCATATTTTCCATCATCCCCTCAAAAGAAAACCTCCAGCCTTTGGTCAACATTTTCTTTGTAGACTGTGCCTGAACCATACTCAACCCACCCAATACCAATGCCAGTGCCAATAAATATTGTTTTAACTTCATCATGTTTAGTTTTTAATTTTAAAAAGTGTTTCAGGCAATGAGGTAAAAGTACTAGGATGTTTTTGGGAAGGCTACAGGCAGTATACCCGCTTGTCCTAAGTGTGTTTATTACTTGGCGAGCCGCACCAAAAAACCTTGATCATTCAACTATTGCCAGGTTATATATACCTATTGGGAGCAAAAATTGTTTGCATGGTAATATAATATCAGTGCACACTGGTATAAAAAAAGCTACCTCAGACGAAGTAGCTTTTTTGTGTTTCAATCTAAAACCCATTAAAAACTATTGTAATATTTTTAAGAAAACCACCACCTACAAGAAAGGAGAGATAAGTAAATCGTCAGGCGGTGGTTTTTCAAAGTAAATGTTGTTAGTAAAAGTTTCTGATATTTATTACATTAGAAGTGGTATTCAGTGGAGTGTTTTTTTTAAAAAAACACAGACACTGCTCAAAATCAACCTATTAGCACCTATAAAAATCACAGAAAACCTATTTTATGGAAATAGACAAAGTGACATCAATCAATTTATACCAGGCAACTTCCCGACTCAAGGTAGTCATCAATGAAAGTAACTTTTCGGGAGCGTTAACAGGTTGGAACAATGAAACGCTTGCCCTTCACAAAAAGCCTAACACTACTTATACAGGGTTTGTATGGCAAGGTTCTGCCTGGCTCACTACCTCACAAGGCGAGTTTGTACTGCAAGAGGGAATGTATTTTATGGTATCAGACCAAGCCAGGCTACAAGGCAATGGACAAGGTTTTGTGATTGCCCAGCCAGGCTACCGGGGAATGTTTATGCTGGGAGGTCCAGTAGAGCAAAAAGGGCGTTTGCAGTATATAGATGGTTGTACCGACACATTATTGATTGCTCCTGCCACATTGGGCGACCCTTGCTTTAACTTATTACACATTCCAACCAACACCTTTCAGTCGCAGCATACACATCCCTCGTTTAGGGTTGGCATGGTCGTGAGTGGTATGGGCGAATGTATTACACCAGAAGGTAATTTTGAATTGAGTCCAGGGCAGGTGTTTTATATTCCTAAAGATAGTATACACAGTTTTAAGACCAACCAAAACGACTTGCGGGTAGTGGCTTATCATCCTGACTCTGATTTTGGACCTACCCACCAAAACCACCCAATGATTAACCGAACTATACTTTAGAAAAACTATGAAATGCCCTAAGTGCGAACACGAACAAAAATACAAAGAAGGCATGACCTGCCTCAGCTGTAAGTACAAGTTTATCATTGACCCCAAAGAAAAAGGGCACCTGAATGATTACAAGATGAAATTGCGGATTGAACAGGTGAGTCAATCGGGACAAGTATATTTTACGCCACGCCAACTGTATGCCTTGTATAGGGGTAAGTTTAAAAAAAGTTATGCATTGACTATGTTAGTTTTTGGTGCAATAGTAATCAGTCTATTCCTTGCAGGTGGTAGCCCCGAAGGAGCCGTAGTAGTAGGTGTAGGGTTTACTATAGCCATTTTATATGAAGTTTTTAAAAAGTCGTGGTTATCAGAGCAAAACTTTTTGGCTACTTTTAATCATTGGTATACCCGCAGCGAATTGGTCAAAGAAGTGAAACACTTGGTGCTGCAACCTGAGCTAAAACTCCCCAAAAACGTGCGTGAAAAAGACATTTATAATTATGGAGTAGAAGCAGTCATTGTAACCGATCAGGATGTGTACGTAGATTTGTTTGTAAAAAATAATTACCACACCCAATACAAGGCATTGATTATATCTAAGCATCTCTACCCTACATATTTGACCCCTCGCCTAAAGCAACTATTGCAAGAAAAACCTGACTTGCCTCTGTTTTTTATTCATGATGCTACACTAGAAGGTTTGCAAACAATGACACAGTTTAGAAACCGGGCTGAGCTTGCTACTGAAGGACACCCTTGCATAGACTTAGGGCTTACTCCTGCCCATTTTAATCAGCTCAAGCCTCTCAAAAGGTTACTTCAGGGCATTGATGATACTCACGCTCCACTTGATTATTTGCAACACCAACATTTTACGTCTATTTTTAACAAATACATTGTAGAACGTGCCGAACAACAAGCATTACTAAGCGAAGAAGAACTCTCGGTAATAGAAGCTGATGAGTTGTCGGATCGAATATTAATGATTGACTTGATTGCTGATGATTTTGGATAGGTCTTTTTTGCTTGCTTTGCTCTCAATCAACAGCTAACACTTGTTTGTTATTAAAATACACCCAATCGTTTAACTCATCATGTCTGTAATATTTGGATGTACCCACACTCAAGCAAATGAATTGTCCCGCATGTTTGCTCAGGTAAAACACCGAGGCAGTCACGAATACCAGTCGGCAACTGCCCCAAAAAGTCAGCTCTCAGTAGGTTTTAGCATTCCTGCGCATGAACATATTCACCGCTACAGTTCGGGCATTGCCCAAAACCAAGGCATATTATTGGCAGTTTCGGGCAATATTACCAATCAGGGTTTTGAACCTTTGTCACCTACCCACTTGCTGGAACTTTACACCCACCAAGGCATTGATTTTTTAAAAGGTATTCGGGGGGCTTATACGTTGGTCATCACTGATAGCGAGGACATATACATTGCCCGTGATGGCACTGGGCAACGAACCATATTTTATACCACCCAACAAAACCGTTTGGCGTTTTGCAACGAAGCCAAGGGGATTTATGCCTTGCCTCATTTTAACAAACAACTCAACCTTGCCGCTATTCCGGTATATTTTACATTTAGCTTTTTGCCCTTGCAAACTACCATGATGCAAGACGTATATGAACTACCCGCAGGTATGTATTTGCACTATCACCCTAGGCAAGGGGCACAAACCCATCGTTTTTTTGAGCTAGAGGCTTTCGCCAAAGCCCAAGAACAAAGCACTGAGTATTGGATAGACCGCATTAGGAAAGAGGTAGACCGAGAGATAGAGGCAAAAATGGCGGGTGAAAAAGAAATTGGAGTATTTCTGTCAGGAGGGCTCGACTCTAGCATTTTAGCGGCAAGAGTAGCACAGCTATCCTCCAAAAAAATTCATACTTACTCTATTCATTTTGGCAAAAAATACCGCAATGAATTGCACTATGCCCAAAAAGTAGCCCAACGCTACCAAACCCAACACCACGAGGTAGAAATTAAGCCTAAAAACTTTGTTCCCCAGTTGCGTCAAGCTATTTGGCACCTCGATGACCCTGTGGGTGACCCCATCACCATTCCTAACTTTGAACTTGCCCTGTTTGCCTCACAAACTACGCGGGTAGTGTTTAATGGTGAAGGGGGTGATCCTTGTTTTGGTGGTCCCAAAAACATTCCTATGTTGCTCAATCATTGGTATGGAGGCATCGAACACCCCCCCTATTTTCGTGAAAAAGCTTACCTGGCTTCTTACCGTCGGGGGTATGCTTACCTAAGGCAAATACTCGCACCTCGTTTGTTAGAAGGGTTTGATGAAAACCAACACTTGGTGCCTATCCTGACCCCATTTTTTGAGCGCAAGCATCAGAATTTTCTTGATAAACTTATGACCATTAACATGCGGCTTAAGGGGGCACACCTTATTTTGCCCAAAGTAGAACGCATGTTGGGTGCTGTAGGAGTTACTCCTATATCCCCTTTGTTTACTTCAGAAATTGCGCAAAGCAGCATAGAAATGCCCTCGCAGCTCAAGCTACAGCAAGGCATCGAAAAGTATATTTTAAAACAGGCTTATGCCAATGAATTACCCCCAGAGATTATTCGACGCCCTAAAAGCGGCATGCGGGTGCCACTGCATTATTGGTTTCAGGGGGAGATGAAAAAATACGCAAAAAAAATACTCTCACCCAAAAGCATCAAACGTAGTGAATTGTTCAACCCCACCACTGTAAAAACTATCCTGAAGTATAATAAAGACACGGGGATTCATCGCCACGGGCTACTGATATGGATGATGCTCACCTTAGAAATATGGCAACGTCTGTTTATTGAAGGGGAAGATTTGTAGTTTTTATATGGGCTTAAAGTAAGCCGATGTATAGTTGGTGTAACAAGTATTACTCACACCTGCCAGGCAGCTGTTGCCTCTGCAAGCTAAAACCAGCACATACAGGCATTTTTCACCATTGCTTAGGTTTATAACCTTACCCCCATGATTGTAATATCATCTCTTTGCTCAATGCCTTGCTGGTGCTCTGCGATTACTTGCTGTAGTAATTTTTTTTGCTCTAACATGGGTAAATGTGCATGTTCGTCAAAAAAAGATTTTATTCTGAGCGAACTAAACTTGATACCTTCGGGACCCGCCAAGCCCACCAAACCATCAGTAGTTAAGTAAATGGCCGATCCTTTGGGTAATAACAACGATTGATTAGTAAAAGCACGTTTTTTACGATGCCAACCTCCTATTATTTTACGATCTCCTTTTAACTCTTTCAAAGATGTTTTTTTATTTACTTTATAGTATAACGGGCGACGAGCACCTGTAAAAGACACCAATGTTTCCTGTTTGTCTGGCGTAGGCTCAAGCAAACAAAAACAAACATCCATTCCGTCTGCGTTGTACTTTTCTTCTTGTCGGAGTGATAGCCTTATTTTAGTATTGAGCATTTCGAGAATACGTACTGGCGAAAAAAAGTGACGTTGATTTACTATTTCGTTGAGTAGCGTGTTGCCAATCATAGACATAAACGCACCAGGAACTCCATGACCAGTACAGTCGATGACAGCAATAAGGGTAATGCTTTTATTTTTCTCTCCAGTAATTTGTTCATACACATTTTCTGAGATATGAGAAAACCAATAAAAGTCTCCTGAAACAATGTCTTTAGGACTATACAAAACAAAATGATCGGTCAAAACCTGGCGCATAGCGGTTTCATCAGGCAATATGGCTTGTTGGATAGTTTGGGCATACCTGATGCCTGAGGTGTAGTAATGATTTCTGGCTTCTACCAGTCGCAATACCTCTTCTTTTTCTTTTTTTTCCGATTGCAGCTCCTGCAGAGTTTCGTGTAGGCTTTCTGATTGTGCCATTATCTCCTCCTGCTGACGCTCCAGTTTTACATTTTTATAAATTAAATCTCCTCTTTGTTCCTCTAACTGCTTGAAGTGCTCCTGAAGCTTATCTCTTTGTCGAGTGACCTCTTCGGTACGCTCTGCAATCAAGGCTTCCAGACGTTCATTTTTTAGGCTAAGCCGACGCGAGTTCCACCAAATAAATATGACAACTAAACCTAGTACCAACAGAGATATTGACAGGTATACCCACGTAGATTTATACCAAGGCGTAGCTATTATAAAAGTATAAGTAGCTGCTTTGCTAATCGCTCCCTTAGTATCCCTTGCTCTTACCTTAAAAGTGTAGGTACCTGGGCTAAGGTTGGTATACTCTTTTTTGCGTGAACCCATCCACTCCGACCAATTTTGATCGTAGCCCACCAGCCAATACTGAAAACGACAAGATTTATGCAATGAGAAATGATTGGATGCTACTGTAAACCTAAAATCATTGATAGTAGTAGTGAAAACAGAGGGAGGAGTATCTTCTCTTATATGTCCGGCAAATAATAAGGAGTCTGCCCCTTCATTTCTTTCCCAGTCTACCCTGCGGATCAAGGCACTAAAAGAAGAATCCCTCGTAGACTTGTGACCAAGGTTGTACCAAACTACTCCCTGGCTAATGCTCAAAATAACGTTTTGTTTATCGATAAAGTAAATAAAAGGAGTTTGTCTGACTCTAAACATGTCATAGTTCAGGTCAGTTTTTTTGTAAGACTTACCATTGGTACTTTTTTCTACAATGCAGGTTTGGTCTTTTGTCAATACCCAAATTCTTCCCTTTGAATCTTGGTGTAACCACATCACAGGTTTGTTTTTGCCTATGACTGCTGATAATGCATGTGGCTGAAACTTGTCTTGGCTCTGGTTATATTCATATACACCTTTTTTGGTGGTGGCCAATAGCTTATGATTGATCAAGAATATCCGGTTTCCAGCATCAGCGGGTAAACCTTGCGCTTTGCCATAGCGGGTATAGCTGACCACACTGTCTTTGGTTTTGTTCAAACTCATTTTGAGTAACCCCTTGGCATTAGTTGTCCAAACATGGCCATTTTTGGTCTCAAACAGGTAACTTGCCTCATTAAAACTTCCATCAAATCCCTTGAGCTTTTCAAGTACACTATTTTTCTTATTTAAACGTAACCTATACAAACCATCTTGAGCACAAACCAGCATCAATTCAGGTTGTTGTATAAAAGACATCATAGACAGCACATGGGTATTGTGCGAAGTAAAAGATACCTTCTGATTATTATCGAGCGAAGCTATGCCCAATGAATGCCCCCCTATTATTTGTTGGTTATGCGATTGGGTCAAAAACCAGCTTTGTCCCTCAGTATTGTCTATTTTGCTGAAATAGTTATTTGATTCTTTGCCGTAAATTTTTTGGTGAAAAATGCCTTGTGAAGTGCCTATATAAAGGCTTTGATTATGCCTTAATGCAGTATATATCACCCCTTCCAATCCCGTTTTTTCATTAAGCACCGCAAAAGGTGAAAATATGTCAATATGAGCAACTCCACGCTCTAACCCCGCCCACAAACGATCTTGTCGATCAAGATAAAGCGAAAGTACGGTGTTAGACTTTAAGCCTTGCGATTTGTTAATTTTCTTGATTAAACGCCCCTTTTTATCAAAAATTAAAACTCCGGCATTGAGCGTACCAAAGGCAAAATAGTTGGGTGAGAGTTTTAGCCCGGTATACAACTGAGCTGGCTTGGTTAACTGGTTAGCTGATGAGCTCCAGGGGGCAATTGTATTTCCCTCATATAAGTATACACCTTGCCTGAAAGTCCCAATCAAAATTCTCTCTTTGTCAAGGGGCAGCATCGTATGTACTTTTTTATTGGCAAACAATTGTCCCTCAGGTATTAAGTTAAGTTTCGAGCCCTGTAATTGCTGTAATCCTGTATTTGTATCGTCAATGTATACCTTTTGATGTACCTTAAAAATACGATGAAAACGTTTTTTAGCCGGAACTCGAATAAATTTCCGGGTAGTTAGAGAATAGATATAAAGTGCGACTGGGCTAAAAAAAATAACTTGATGGGGGGTAGTAATAATTTTGGTAAATGTAGGTAAGGGAGCGTTGAACTGAAGTGTTTTTTGATAAAACGAGTGATATTGTAGTTTACCAGAAGCACTTGGTTGCAAAAAGCCCAGATGTCCGTTTCCTGCTACATATATTTTACCCTGTTTTCCTTGTGCAAGGGCTTTTGCTGGAGCTTGTTCCTTGAGTGAGATAAGCCTTTGATCTACTCCGTCAAACTCTACCACTCCATGATCGTTGGCTATAAACAACAAGCCTTGTGAGCCTTGCAAAATTTGCCAATTATGGAAAAGCTTAGGGTAGTCTTCCAGCGCATAGTTTTTCATCAGGGGTATCCCCTTATTCCTGATCTTAAGTGTATGACTTACTTGTGCGTATAGCTTAAATAAACTCAAGTACAATAAAACTCCCCAAAATATAAACCTCTGAACCATGCTCATTCATTATATCATCAACCAATCTTGTGCCGTGATAACTTGTATATATTTTTGGTTAATTGGTTGGGCATTTGATTGACCCCAAAGTTAAAGACTTTTAAGTAAGTAATTGCTAAAAAGTAAAGTATAAAAAACAAACAATGCACGTAATCTTATAAACAATCAATAGATAAATCAACAAAAACACTGATAAGTAAAAAACAGGCTTAGAGTTCAACCCCGATCAACAATATATCATCTCTTTGTTCTGCGTCTTGTTGAAAGTTATTCAATGCGTTTTCTACTGCAGTTTGTTGCTCATTCATTGACAAACTGGCACTGGTTTGTAGAATTTGCCTCAGCCGTTTGGTACCCATGCTTTTGCGTTTAGGGTTGGGGGTATCTACAAAACCGTCGGATGAGAGATAAACACGATCGCCCACATCTAAAATTAATTCTTTAGACGTAAAGTATTTTTCTGTGTAAGACTGCCAACCACCTATAGAAAAACGGTCTCCCTTTAACTCTTCCAGGTTGTCTTTATGGTAATAGTACAAACCTCGCTTAGCCCCTCCATACATTACTTTTGCCTTATCCTGTTCATACTCAATCACACACAAACAAACATCCATTCCTTCACGATTACTTGTTTTTTGTTGGTTCAGGTCTTCATAAATACTCTTATCGAGCAACCTTAAAATATCTGCCGGATCAGTTGCTTTTTTCTCATTAATGATCTGGTTAAGCAATGTGTTGCCTATCATACTCATAAAAGCCCCTGGCACTCCATGTCCGGTACAATCAACCGCTGCTACAATCACTTTTCCCTCTACTCTACTCAACCAGTAAAAATCACCTGATACAATATCTTTGGGGCGATAAATCACAAAGCCACCTTTCAATAAGCTCAACAGGTCTTCTCGGCTGGGCAAAATGGCTTGCTGGATATTTTGTGCATAATAAATACTGGTAGTAATAAATTTGTTTTGATGTTCAAGGTTTTTACTTTTCAGGGCTAGTGCCTCTTGGGTACTGATCAACTCTTCTACATTTTGGCGCATCTCTTCTTCTTGCGCGTGTAAAATTTCATTGGTTTCTTCTAATTCAATTTTTTGCTCTCCAAGCTGCTTTAACGCCTTTTTCAATACCAGCTCGCTCGACTTGATCCGTTGATTCTGAAGTTCTAACTCTTTTTGTTTTTTCTCCATCACCTCATGAATCGACCTCAGCTCTTCTACATTTTGGCGCATTTCCTCTTCTTGCGCCTGTAAAATATCTTTTTGCTCTTCAGCCTCCATCAACAAGTACGTTGTTTTGACCCCCGCCTGAATGTTCAAAATAGTAGAAGCAATTCTATCGGCAAGATTCTCGACAAACTCTATTTGATGATTTTCAAACTCAATGAATGAACCTATCTCCAGCACACCTATCTCCACTTGGTTTGAGATCAAAGGCACAATAAGTATATTACCGTTGGCAATTTCATCCATACCCAACGACACCTCAAAGTAATCAGCTGGCACTTTTATTTGGTGTATAGTACCTTTCTCTATGAGCGCTTGCCCCAACAACCCTCCGCCAAAGTTATCGTCTAACAGTATTTTACGGTCTTTCCGTCGTTTTTCGCTGTAGCCATAACAGCTCACCAGCTCTAGCTGTTTTTGAGCAGGTTTATCGGCAGTTTCTTTAATTTCGTTGAGCAAAAACAATCCCCCTTGATTGCCATTCATATATTTAACCAACTGACTTATCACTGAACTGGTCAAGTCTTTCAAGTCGGTATTGCCTGCACTTAAAGTATCACCAAACTCAGCCAGTCCGTGGCTTGTCCAGGTTTGCTTTTGGTTTTCTTCCATCAACTGACGCAAACGATCGCGTGCTACTACCAGTGTCATAAAAAGGCTGCCCTCAGCAATTACCCTGTTTTTGGTTTCCATCTCCAGCTGAACATCATAGTTGCCTTGCCCCAAGTGCTTCACAAAAGTTTTCACCTCTTTTAAATTATAAGCAAGCTCTGCTGTAGCATTGGCTATGCGCCCTATTTCGTCTTTTTGATCAATATCCAGCACCTCTTCCAGGTTGCCCAAAACCATATTATTTGCCACTTCGCTCAGCTTATGCAATGGGCGAAAAGCATACTTCCAAAAAATATAAATCACCAATAGTAAAATAAATACATTGCTTAGTATGACCAGGCGCCGCATCTCTGCTACTTTTTGCTGACTTGCTCTATTAGTAAGATTTACTTTTTCAATAATAAAGTTACTAGTAGCAGTAAATTTATTATTGGCAGCCACCGCTTTTTGAATAATGACTCTTTGCTGGGCAGGGGTGTACTTTCCAAAAGATTCCGTATTGATTTTGAGTATTTGATCCTGGTAGGCTTGCCAGTCTTTCTGAAGGGTATTGAACAAGGGGAGGACACTTGACTCGACTGGCTTTAAATGTACTACTTTATTATTAAAAACGACCTCGCCACCTAGTTGTAGCACCCGTAGTGCTGTTTCTAATTCGGCGATAGTAGTACCCAGTTCTTTTTTGGCGCTTTGGTCGCCATGTGCAATTTGTTGGCTTAGGCTCAATATTTTGATAGACAGGCTCCGGTTGCGCCCCGCAATGTTGATCCAATTATTGGTTTCCTCAACTGATTCACTGTTAAAGCCACGCATTACAAACTGACTTGCAATAATGATGAGCATTACGGCAAGCAGCGGAATAAATAGTTTGTATCTTATAGATAGGTTATGAAAGCTTTTAGCCAACTTTAGCATAAGTACTAATAGTTTTGTCTAGTTGAAAACACTCTTACAAGTTTGTTTTTTTTCACTACAAAAACAATGACAATTTATATAAATAATTTGGACGAAGGCTATTTTTGCCAAATTTCAAAAAAATATATTGGCAATTCACTGTCAAATAGTTACACCTCTATTGCAAGTACTGTAATATCATCTCGTTGTTCTGTACCTGTCTGGTGTTGGTCAAGGGCATTGATAAGTTTTTCTTCCTGAACATTTAACGGAAGCGAGGCACACTCTTTCAGAAGTTGTTGGAAACGAGCTGTACCAAATTTCTTTCTTTCTTGATTGTTTTGATCTATGAGCCCATCGGTAGTTAAATAAAGTACTGAGCCTTTTTCTACAGCAAATGCTTGCTGAGTAAACTTGGGGGCATCAGAGTATTTACCTCCACCAATAGAGTGCCTGTTTCCTTTTATTTCTATTATCTGGTGGCTATTTTTTGGGGTATAGTATAATGGACGTTTGGCACCAGCAAAAGTTACCTGAACCTGTTGCTCATCCAATGGCTCTAGCATACACAAGCATAAATCCATTCCATCAGAGTTTGCCTGTGATTCTTGTCGCAAAGCCAAGCGGGTAAGCGCGTGTAGTTCTTCCAGCACCTGCGCAGGTTGTACTATGCGTCGATCGCTTACTATTTCGTTGAGCAAGGTATAGCCAATCATACTCATAAATGCCCCTGGCACTCCGTGTCCGGTACAGTCTACCGCAGCTACCAATACTTTATCATCTAAGTTGTCGAGCCAATAAAAATCACCTGATACAATATCCTTAGGGCGATAAATCACAAAATGATTTCCCAACAATTGTTTAATTCGCTCCTCAAAAGGCAGTATTGCCTGTTGAATTGTTTGAGCATACCTAATACTGGCAGTAATGTCCTGGTTTTTTCGATGAATAATCTGATTGGTTTTTTCGAGTACGCTGTGCTGCTTTTCTATTTCGTCTTTTTTCTCCTCAATTTCGTTTTTTTGCAACTCAATTTCATTTTTTTGATGTTGTATGCTATCACGTTGCAATTCAATCTCATCTCTTTGACGTTCAATCTCATCTTTTTGTTGGGTAAGTTCACGATTAACCGACTTAAGCACTTCTGCTTGAGCCATCATTTCTTCTTTTTGGGTTTCGAGCTCTACATTTTTTGCCGTAATTTCTTCTTTTTGATATTCCAGGGCTTCGTTTTTAGAAATAATCTCTTCTTTTTGCTCCTCCAGAATTTTATTTTTGTTGCTTATTTCGGTTGTTCTTTCTTCTACCTTAAGCTCTAAAAAATCTTTTTGTTGCCGCAAACGACGCGTATTGAGCCAAATCACTCCCCACAATAACAACAGTGCCATCAGGCAAAAGCCTATATAAGCCCATACTGTGCGATACCAAGGGGGTGTAATTATAAAACTATAAGACATTGCGGGACTCTCTATGCCATATACATTGCGGGCTTTTAAATGAAAAGTGTACGTTCCTTCGGGCAAATTGGTGTATTCTTTTTCTTTGTGGTTTACCCAAGTCGACCACTTTTGGTCAAAATTCTCCAGGTAATAGCTGTATTGAATAGTTTCTGATTGGGTATAGTAAGGTGTACTGAATGCAAACCGGAAATTGTTAAATTTGAAGGGAAAAACCTTGACCAAATTTTTGGGTTGTTTGTCAAATGTTTGCCCTTGCTTGGAGCTAAATATACCTGCAAAAATCAAAGAGTCACGCCCTTCCGAATTTTCCAGCTCTACCTTTTGTAAAAAAGTAGAAAAACTAACATTATAGTTTCGGTCAAGATCGCCACTATAGTGGATAATCCCCTCTGAAGTTCCCATCAATACCTCCCCACTTTTGAGCGTCGAAATACAGTACACATTGGCACCTTTTAATGGGGCAAAATGGTTGTAATTAGGTACATACTTTTCACCTGACTTTTTCAGAACAGCTATTTTATCACCTATCTGGCACCACACATTGCCTTGATGGTCTTCGGCAAGAAAAAACACCCTTTCACCATTGGGCACATAGCGGTCTAAAGTATCTTTTACAAATTTATTTTTTGCTTTATTAAACGAATAAATCCCCTTTTCAGTGGCAAACACTACTCTACCAGCTATTTTAAAAATACGGTTGTTGAGGTTAGAGGGCAATCCGTACTTTTTGGCATTGTACTTAGTCAGCTTATTCAGGCTATCATTTTTGCCCAACCGGAAACTGAAAATGCCTGCGTTTTCGTGCGAAGACCAAAACGTACCGCTTTGGTCTTGCTGTAGGTAGTGGTATTGATCAAATGTATTGGGATACTGGGGGTAGGTCTTGATTTTTGTCCACTGTTCACGGTTTTTTATGTTGTACATTTCCAGGCCCTCAGCCCCTGCTACCAACATTTTTTCATCAGGCATACGTACAAAACTCATTGCGTGATTTTGACCTTGGTATACCTTTCGTATGCGTTGGTTGTGTATACCCAATACCCCATCAAAATGACCTGCCCGAAGCTTACCATCCAGCTCAAAAAAGCTCCAGGTTTGCCCCGAAGAGTTTGTCATCAATTGAAAGCGGTTAGAGGCAGGTTGTAAAATATCACTTTTTCCATCCCAGTTTTTGAAATATAACCCCTGATTGGTGGCCACATACAAACGATCATTATAAAAGTGTATGTCATTAGTTCCTCCTTCTACTCCCATTCTTTGGTCAAACACAGAGATTGGCAAGCCAATTTGTAACATAGAGATGGCATTTTCGCAACCTAGCCATAAGTTTTGGTTGTAGTCAAGGTAAGCATAATACACCGAATTGCTGATAAGTCCCTTGGGTTGGTCTACCAGTTGTACAGGATTGCCAGCAGTATCCAACACTACTACTCCAGAGTTAAGGGTAGTAAAAACATAATATTTGTTGTGCAAAAAAGAAGCATTGTATATCTCGGCTTTGTTAAAAAAGGGAGTAAGGTCGGTTCGCCAAGGGGTAAAAGTTTGCCCATCGTATATATAAAAGCCTTCAGTTCGGGTAGCCACCAGTATTTTATTATCGGCAAAAGGCAGTAGGCTGTAGATGCGTTCTTTGGTAAATTTTTCGCCGTCCGGTACCAGTTCCAGTTTATCCCCCTTGAGCTTCAATAAACCCTTATCCCACTCTCTGGCATAAAACTGATCATTGACCAGGTATGCCCGATGGAATTGTTTGCCTTTACTAGGGCGAATGACTTTTACTTTGCCTTTGGCGTTTTTCAGGTCTTTTGGAAAAATATAAACTCCTGTGAAACTAATCATATAAATGGCGTCAGAACCCAAATATATATTCCACATATCGTTAAAATTTCTTTCATTTTTGGGCAGTAAAGGTAACAATGACTTATACTCCATTTTGCCCAGTGAGTCGGGCGCCAGATAACCAATTTCGCTTAAGGCACCTACATAAATTCGCCCTTGATCGTCTTTGGTCAGTGCCCTTACTACCGATTTATTGGGTAGCTCTATCAAACGCCAATTGCTCCCATCAAACTCTAGTATTCCATTGTTGTTACCAAAATACATCACCCCTCTATTATCTTGAGTGATTGCCCAGTTTTGGTTAGATGCCTTATAATCTTTTGGAGTAAAATTTTTAATGAAAGGAATGCCTTTGTTTTTGATCAAAAACTCGGATGTATTCCTTATGGCATTGTTTTGCCCTACCACAGACAGGTGGGTGCCACATAAACAAATAAATATATATATAAGATAGCTTCTCATGCAATAATCCCCCTTCTATACATTCAGTACTCTCAGAGCTTGTCAAGCAGGCACCAATTGCTGCCTTGCCTGCTCTATGCCTGTATGTGGTGCTTGTGTAGTGTGTAATCGGTCACAACTTATAAGCAAGCAACAAAACCAACAACTTCGTTCTCTTGAGTAGTGAAGCCTTATTTTAATTTACCTTTTACCTAATAATGATCAGTTTACTTTGGCTGGTAGCTCCAAATTATGAAAAAATAATACCAACTTAACCAATACCTAAAAATAAGCAAGTATTTGTGAACAAAACCCAGGTGTAAGTTGGGCAACTGGTAAGTGTGATGTACAGCATAAAAACCAGCCTTCCAGTAAGTTAGTTTTGCTATTTTTCGTGATAGTATTGCATAAACCTTTTCCGAAATTAGAAAAAAAACAGTGGACACCAAAATAGCTAAAAAAATCAGTGCCCAAAACTGTAAAGCTATTGAGAAGGATTAAAGGGGTTTTGAAGCAACCTGTTGTCTACATACAATGTATGCAAAGCTCGCATCTCCCTAATGGCATCAGGTAGTCTCTTCAGGGTGGGGTGCATGATACATCCGACTTTCCGCACCTGTGTAGCTAAAACCGAGTAATTTATTAAACCACTGTTTATGAGGCGTTTATTCAAGGAGATAGTATTTCCTAACTTCTTGCCCCAGTAACCTAATGACCTTTGTATGCATCTCATTCATATTAAGAATGAGCATAGGTTGTTCTTGATTAACCCACAAGCAGTGAATGCCTCTAAAAAACTCGAAAATCCATTTCATTGTGGGTTTTTGAGTTTCTTTTTTAGTTTGATCCAGGACAAACTCCTTTTCCTGCTGCAGGTTTTTTCTTAATTCTCTCTCCAAAGCTGCATACACCATCAGCGACAATGCCATAATCATGAGTATAGCTTCAAGTCTCTCTGGCTTTTTTACAAAGAAGCTATCAGCAAGGAAAGCTTTATCTTTCAAAAACCTAAAACCTTTCTCGACATTAGATTGTCCTTTGTAAGCCAGTAGTTTATGTCCATTCCCCCACCTTTGTGCTGTATCATTGGAAGCAATCACAAACTTGCCCTGTTTTTGTCTTAGTTGTTCATAGTGTGTGAGTTTGGTTAGTGGACACCCTGTAATACGATACCCTATGGTCTGTTTTTGAGCTCCTTTGGGAGGTTTACCTGGTTTTTTAAACCCCTTGACTTGTTGAAAATTCAGGTCTTCTATTGACAAGTACTGGCACTTTTTTGAAAATTGTTCCCAGGCTTTTTCTGCATCCTGTTTACAGCTAAAAACCTTTTTGCAAAGCTTGATAAAGTCTTGGTGCTCTTCACTGCTTTTTTTTAGGTAACGTTTTTTCAAACTATGAACATCTCGCTTATAACCTGCCTCAGAAAAGACAACCATCCATTCTTGTCTTACACCTCCATAGCTGTTGCATACTTTCTGGTAGCGGTAGTTTTTCAATTTTTCTTCTGTGAAGAATTGCATATGCTCTGGCTGTACCTGTAGGAGTAATTCTTGAACAGCAGTAAGCTTGGAAGGAACACGGGTGATCCAATAATGCCGACCTGAGATTTTACCGATGGTTTCCTCAGTGTATAAGGCACTATCTGCCACCCAACATATAGGCTGACCATTATTCTGCAAACGTTCTACATAATCATCAATGGTTTGACCAAAGCTTGTTTGGTCACTTGTATTGCCATGCAAACCTTCCATAAGCAAAGGTATGCCTGAGGAGTTTTCTACTACCAAGTTAAGCATTACCTGATTTAGGTCAGGGCGGTGATCCCGGCTGTAACCTTGGGTGATGTGAAGGCAAGAAACCTCTGCTTCGTTAAGTTCACTATTATATTGCCCTTCCAACCCAAAACTGGTCGCATCCAAGTGGCGAAACTCTGAGTCTACTTCTTCTGACAAACCCAGTATTTCATAACTCTGTGCAGCCAAATGGCTGAATAACTCACTTACACCAAAGGCATACAAATCATCCAAGCAACGACCAAGACGATCATCATTGAACATTTCTGCGCTTAGATTTTCTCCTAATAAGTGAGCAACAGGCTTATCAGAAAAAAAATGAGGACTCAGGTATAAGCGACGCTCGGCAAAACCTAAACCATTTAAAATCAAGGCTTTGACGCAAGTACCTGTGCTTACTTGATGAAGCCCATTGGTGTTAGGTAAAAGCTCATCTATTTTAGAGCTCAAGTTTAAACGATCACACATGCCACTTACCAACCCTAAGTGGTCAAGGTTTTTACTTATGGGAAATGATTGCATACCAAAAAGTAAAACTTTTGGTCGACATAAAAAAATAATGCTTTTGCAATCAAGTGATTACATCAATTATTTGTTTTCCCGAACATACGTGCGGAAAGTCGGATACATCAAGTACCTGAATTTTTTGTAATGTTGTGATAGCATTGGGCAATTGGGTTAGCCTATTACGACGTAAAACCAACCTTTGCAATTGCTGCAGCTGTTGTATTTGTTGGGGCACTTGATGAATATAATTGGCACTTAAATCTAAAGTAACCAACGCGGTCAGTTCGAAGAGGGCATCAGGCATTTGAGTAAGCGCATTGCCTTTGATTCCCCCCAGATCAAGGTATTGGAGCTTGTGCAAGTAAGCTATATTACTAGATATGATATCTATTTGGTTGTTTCTTAGACTAAGGAATGGTACCAAAATAAATTTACATTCTTAACCTCATCTTTTGAGGCTATACTTTGTTAAAAAATAGCCGAATAGCGCTGCTATTAGCCGACCATCCCTCAAGCTCGCTCAATATCCACTGGATATTGCCGTGCCGCGTCTAGCAACAAAATATTTTATTAAACTATAGAAATTTATTTTTACACCATTCCTAAGTTTGGTCAGGTTAGGCAACTTATCAATCATTTCGTCAAGCTTGACAATGTTGTTATTGGCAAGATGGAGGTTTTTAAGTTTAGTTAATAATTGTAAAGTCTCAGGGAAACTATTCAACTGTAGGCTTTCGAGGTATAAAACCTCCATATTAGGTAAGCAACTGAATGGAGTTAAATCAAGGTTGGTAAAAGGGTTTTTGCTTAGGTTTAATTTAGTAAGCCAAGGCATCTCACTAAGCATTACAGGCATACTGGTTAGAGCACAATTACTTAAGTCAAGTGATGGCAACTCTTGCTCAAAAGCCACTTGAAGTTTTTGCTTCGCCTGATCTGTCATGGCTTTGCACTTCACAAATGTTAAAAATATTTACTTTCTCTCCAGCTTTTCTTCCAATAACTTAATCTGTGCATCTTTGGCAAAAATTAGTGCTTCTTTAGTCTTAAGTAGCTCTTCAAGATAGCTTATCTTCTCTTGCAAAATCTTAGGATCCAGGTACTCCAGGCGCTCCTCTTCTGAAGCAAACATATCACCTTTACCCGTCAATAACCACTCATAAGTAGTATTAAACAAGCTTACAAACTTCATGATGGCATGCAAAGATACAGCAATTGTACCTGTTTCCATTTGCGAAAGCGACGGACGGGAAACTCCTACTTTATCTGCCACATCTTGTTGACTTAACTTTAATTTTCGTCTAATGGCGAATATTCGGTCGCCAATACCATAGTTATCTTTCATATAAAATGTTGAGATAGTTTGTGTTTGTAAATATTATTTACATAATTTGTGTTAACTAACAAAAAGAGAAGGTAATACTTACTAAAACATCTCTAAGAAGGAGTGAAATCCTTTCGTTGAACACATTTTGTAAAAATTCACAACTAATATAATATTTTCAAACCATATTAACCAATTATTTATGTATAGTTTTTTTAATGAATGGTCAGAGGCAAAACTACAGGAGGTATTTCAGCTAGAGTACCGCCCTACTGTATTGCTCGACGATTGGCTGGATACCTACAGCGAACTGTCTCCCCTTGAAAACGAGACGCTTCAAGTATTGCAAAAAAGGCTCAATACATTTGGCGAAAATTGGACCAAGTCAGATGCCCTGTTTAGCTTTATTGCTCCTTTATTTCATCTGGCAGACATGCACACTCCTCATTTTAGGCTCTTTCACCAAGAAAACCTCTTTGCGAATGTTGCCGATCATCATGTTTTTTATGATACCACCGACTTGGTAATAGGAGGAGGCACCCAACAACTGGGAAACCCTTATTTTTGTTTGGGAGTGTACGAACGCAACGACCACCACGAGTTTACCCCTGAAGGGCAATTTTTGGCGAGTTTGTTGGCTGCCCACCACATGAACAAAAATGTGTTGCCCATATATGGCGCATTGGTGGTGGACAATCACTGGTGGTATTTTGGGGTGTTACAAGGCAATCAATACGCATTGAGCCAAGTATACCTTGCCAACAAAAACAGTCTTACTCAAATTTATATGATCATTAAAGAGCTTAAGCAAATATTACTTGATTTGCAACAAGCCAATGCTTCTATCTTTCACTCTAACCCAACTCCTGTAAAAATGCTTAACTTTCGCGATTGCACCACGGCTCAACTACGCCGTAACTTTCAACTAAAAAGAACTCAAAGCAACCAACTACTCAAAGAGTGGCTAAACCAATCGCTGCCAACAAACAGTGATGAAGAACAGGTATTGTTGCGCTTGCAAAAAAAATTGACCAAACGAGTAGACAACTGGAACGAACAAGAATTGATTAAAAAGTTTATTGCCCCTTTGGTAGGCTTGGTTAACTTTGACACCCCTCATTTTCAAGAGTTTGCCAATAGAAGTTTATCTTTACGGGTAGGCAATGTAGAGCTATCAGGCAAGGTAGACGTAATGGTGGCACAAGGCATAGAAGAGCCCGAACGCCCTTATTTTTGCTTTCACGAATATAAGAAGGAAAAGGGTTGCGACAACGACCCACTGGGGCAAGTGGTGGCAGCTATGTATACCGCCCAACAACTCAACCATGATGATTTTCCAATATATGGGGCGTATGTTGTGGGGCGACAATGGTTTTTTGTGGTGTTGCACAAAAACACCTATTGTGTAAGCCTAGCGTATGATGCCACCAAACAGGAAATTTTTGACATTTACCGTATTCTCAAAACCCTCAAAACTATTATTGCAAAGGTGGTAGAGACTAAATAAGGAAGCTTATCGTCTCCACAAACCATCCTTTGACACTGTACAGAGGATGGTTTTTTTATGAACTTTATTTTATAAATCTGGCAACAAGCAAAACTTCGCTTAAGATAGGTGTACTGTTCATTACGTTTTCTTACCATAGATCAATTTTTATCAACAATCGTCTGTTTAACTTTGTTACCTAAACAGAAGCAGTAATCAACCCCAAACAAAACGTTTGATAAAATAACAATATGAACAATTTTGAATTATATGTACCCACAAAGCTGGTTTTTGGCGAAGGCGAGATAAAGAAACTAACCGACCTTGTACCCAAAGGCAAGAAGGTACTAATGCTGTATGGTGGCGGAAGCATTAAAAAAAATGGTGTTTATGACCAAGTAACCGAGGCACTGAGCAGTCACAAGGTAGTAGAGTTTAGCGGCATTGAGGCTAACCCACAATACCAAACTTTGCTCAAAGCATTGGAAATTATTAAAAACGAAAATATAGGCTTCTTGCTTGCTGTAGGCGGTGGATCGGTCATAGATGGCACCAAGTTTTTATCATCAGCAGTATTATATGAAGGCGATACTCCCTGGGACATACTCGCCAACCGTATTCGTACTTACGAGGGTTTGCCCTTTGGTACAGTACTTACCTTGCCTGCCACAGGCAGCGAAATGAACAGTGGCGCAGTAGTGAGCCGCAAAGAAACCCAAGAAAAGCTGACAATGGGTGGACCTGGCTTGTTTCCACAATTCTCTATTTGTGACCCTACCGTTATTCGATCTTTGCCTCAACGCCAACTTGCCAATGGAGTGGCAGATGCCTATACCCACGTAATGGAGCAATATATGACTTACCCGGCAAACGCGTTTTTGCAAGACCGTATTTCTGAGGGTATTTTGCAAACCCTGATTGAAGTAGCACCCAAGGTTTTGACCGATCCTAACGACTACGTGGCAGCATCTAACTTTATGTGGTCTTGTACAATGGCGCTCAATAGTTACATTCAGAAAGGAGTGCCTACTGACTGGAGCGTGCACATGATCGCTCACGAACTTACTGCTCACTATGGCATTGACCACGCCCGTACGCTGGCGATTATTTTACCCAGTGCTTACACCAAAAAGTTTGATCAAAAGAAAGAAAAGCTTGCCCAGTATGCCGAACGGGTTTTTAATATACAAACCGGAACTGTGGAAGAAAAAGCTAAAGTAGCCATTCAAAAAACCGAGGAGTTTTTCCACTCTCTGGGCATTAAAACCAAACTAAGCGACTACACTGACAATTATCAAGGTTTTGGTGATACAGTAGCCGAGAATTTGAAAGCCCACGGCATGGTAAAACTAGGCGAACACCGCGACATTACGCCTGAAGTAGCTGCCGAAATTGTGGAAATGGCTTACTAAGTTAAATAAAACGTAAGGCAACTATCCATATTTTTGTTTGCTTTCTTGTCTGCCCTGTAAATCAGGGGTAGCCTACTTCTCTGAACTTTGCTTTCGGACAACAGGCTGCCCCTGATTTTGATTAAAGAACTCTTACTCGTTAAAAACAAGTTGCCCATGCCTGTTATAGGGGCAATGCCAGGTTATTATTTTTATACTTAGCCTCTTGAGTCACATCTTCGCCAAACCACGCAGGTGGAGTAAACGCATGAGCAGCTTCTTCTGTTTCAAACTCTACTTCTACTAAATTTAACTCCTTGTGTTTGCCCAAAAACACATCTAACTCGGCAGTTAACCCATTGTCCAGGCTTATTTCATAGCGGATTTTGTCTATAGCATGGGTAGACACCTTAGTAAATAAGTTGGCAAACTCTTCTTGGGTAAGCTCCATTTCAAACTCTTGCCGCACCAAGTGTCCTTTTGATTTTACCGTAAAGGTATACACTCCATCACGCTCACGAAGCCTGACAGCTGGTTTGATGGTAATGTACCATTGTTTAATGCGGGTTTTGGGGTAACTGTCAAGGTTCTGCGGAAGTTCATTCACTAAAAATTTTCTTTCTATTTCCATCTTTTTGTTTTAAGGGTGTTTAACAACACCTTGAAATTACTCAAAACAAACCCAAGCTGCAAGTACAGCCCTAAACCACGGGATTGTAGCATGCCCGATCGCTCTTCAAAACTATCAGATGTTATGAGTGACCCATTCGTGCACCATTTTTTGGTAGTATGCTTTCAAAATTTACTTTTTCTTTTTATGTGAGATATTCTCAATAATTGAGGATAAAAATTGACCACTTTTATTACCAACCAATGGATAAAACCTTATTTAAAGTGCATACAAGCAGTATATAACCTTTAAAATATGATCAAAAAAAATACCCAGCAATCCTTTATTGTAATATTTCAAGAACACACATTCTATACACATGTTCAAAAATATCGTTTTTCAGGGGGTGAACCTTACATAAACACCTACACGTAAGGTTGTGATTACCTAGCTTTTAGCCTACCTTTGTAATAACAATAAAGGAAATAAGAACAACAAAGGATCAAATTGAAAAACTGAATATTATAGAAAAAAACACCAATCAATATTGGTATTTTTTCCACTTAAACAATGAGCATAATTTTCTGCATATCATAAAAAATATTGAGGGATTTTTATATGAACAAGTTACGCAGAGATAAGCTGTCTAAAAAATAAGTATTAAAACGATAATTTTTCACTCATAGATAAGATAGTTTTAAGATTACACATTGGTTGTGTAGATTAAAAGGTTGGTTTACAAGGTTGAATCGGTCAAGACTTTTAGTTTTGACCGATTTTTTTTGTGCTTCAGTTAAAAGGCGCACTAAAAAAATAGTATTGCCACAAGAATAGTAATAAATTAAGCAAACCACCATATATTTGCAGCTCAAAGCCTCTCAAGTATAAATTTTGGGAGGCTTTTTATTATATCAAATTAGTTAATAATTCATTTTATCTTCTGGTACAGACTGCTTTGGCAAAAACACCAGACAAACAACACTTACACATTTTAGAAATAGAGGGCTAAAGTGTGATTTACTTAAATTCAATAATCTAAATTATTCGTGATGAAAAAATCAGCTTTCACAAAATACTTCATCCTTTATATACTAGTAGCTCTTGCAATAAACCTTGCTAGTACAAGCAGTTACGCGCAAACCCAGCAATGCGACTCATGGACAGGCATTGCCAATATGTCGCGCAACTCACGAGACAACCAGTCGCTTACCTTTAGCATTGGCAATAAGGCGTATGTATGCCAAATATTGGTGGGGCTTCCTTATTTACTTGAATACACCCCTGAGACAAATACCTGGGCACAAAAAACCGGATTTCCGGGGTATGCCCGCTCTCAAGGTGTGGCTTTCTCTGTAAATGGCAAAGGATACATTGGTTTGGGCAGTCGGTTTTATACTTATTTACAAGATATTTGGGAGTATGACCCAGCCACAGACGCCTGGACAAGAAAGAATAACTTTCCGGGGCAAGGCAGAAACAACGCCCGAAGCTTTACTATAGGCAACACAGCTTATATAGGTACAGGAGACACGTTTGATAAAACCAACACTTTCAATGACTTATGGAGGTATGATCAGGACGAAGACACTTGGACAAAAGTAGCGGATCTACCTGGCAAAGCACGCTCAGAAGCGGTGTCGTTTGCCCTTAATGGTAAAGGCTTTATAGCTTTGGGAGAAGCTGATACTAGTGGTACAGCTTTAAAAGATGTATGGGCGTATGACCCTAAGGATAATAGTTGGGAGCAAAAGAATAAATTCGGGGAAAATCCAGCAAAAAAAGCCGCTGCTTTTGCCGTAAATGACAAAGGATATGTTTGTGGAGGGGTAAATCCTGAAAATAATACTGGATCGCGAAAAATGTGGGAATATTCGCCCTCTAAAGATACCTGGACACAAGTGGCCGATTATGCTGGTACTGCCAGAATAAGCCCGCGAAGTTTTGTAATTGGTACCACTGCCTATGTAGGACTTGGTATTGCCATCAATTATTTTAGAAATAATTTTTGGGCATACATTCCCTGCAAGAACAAAGGTGGGAGAACCTCTGCCTATATACAAAGTAAAAAAGCGTTGGCAACAGCTCCAAATGTACAGCTATACCCTAACCCTAGCCACGACAAAATAAATGTGGTACTTCCTGCTCCGACAAAGTACCTAAGTGTGGCAATATTTAACGTAAAAGGTGAAGTGGTAGAGACGTTGGAAAATAACCACGAAAAAACCCAAACTTTTTTAGTAGACCTAAGCCTCCAGCCTAAGGGTTTGTATTTTGTCAAAATCACTACTGATAGGGGCAACACAGTAAAGCAAGTGATCATAAATTAAGTTCTCCTTATCAATCAAGTTCCCCTTCCTGGGCTTGATACCATGCACCTTCCAAAACAACTGACGGTTTTGGAAGGTTTTTTTAGCAACAACACTTACTGTTCCGTTTATTCTGTTGCACTTACTCCCCCACCCTGTACTCAACACAGCGCTTTCATAAAAGCAAAACCTTACTAACTTTGCCCACACAAAAGTCAGCAAATAAACCCTTAACGCATGTTAGTTATTAAGCAAATAGTCCCCATCATTCAGGCAACACTTGTTCAGCAAACCCAGTCAGATCAAGCTGTATATCATTTATTGCTCGACAGTCGCAAGCTTTACAACCCCTCGCAAGCTTTGTATTTTGCCATCAATGGCGAACACCACAATGGGCATGAGTTTGTGGCAGAGCTATACGCCAGGGGCGTGCGTAACTTTGTAATAGAAGAAAATTTGCCTGCCCATGTTAAATTACCCAACGCTAACATACTAAAGGTAACAAGTGCAGTAAATGCCCTACAGCAAGTAGCCGCAGCTCACCGTAACCAATATCAAATACCAGTCATTGGGGTAACCGGGAGCAATGGTAAAACAATGGTGAAAGAATGGCTTGCCAAACTACTGGCAGAAGATTTTAAGGTAGTAAAAAGCCCCAAAAGCTACAACTCACAAACAGGTGTTCCTTTGTCGGTGTGGCAAATGAACAAACGCCATACAATGGGTATTTTTGAGGCGGGCATTTCTGCCAAAAACGAAATGACAGCCCTACAAAAGGTCATTCAACCCAGCATAGGCATATTTACTAACCTGGGTACTGCTCATGATGAGGGTTTTGACAATCGCACCCAAAAATTTGCTGAAAAGTGGAAGCTTTTTGAACATTGCAAAGCTGTAGTTTGCTGTGCAGAACATTTACAAACATACCACGATATTGTCACAAAGACCTCTTTTAGTGGACAACCCTTTACGTGGGGCAAAAACGAACAAGCCCAACTACGGTTGCTGGACAAGCAAACACACCTGACTCAGCAACAAACCCAACTAAAAGTACAATACCAAGGTGAAAACCATTTCATTCAAGCTCCTTTTATAGACGAAGCCTCTGTAGAGAACATCTTGCACTGTGTTGCCACTATGTGTTTGTTGGGTTTGTCGTTCGACAAAATACAACGTCGTATTGCCCGGTTGCGTCCTGTGTCTATGCGCCTGGAACTCAAACGCGGCATGCGCAATACTTACCTGATAGATGACAGTTATAACAACGACTTGGCAGGGCTAAAAATCGCGCTCGACTTTATGAGCACACAAGATGTAAACCTGCAAAAAATAGTGGTGTTGTCAGATATGTTGCAGTCGGGTTTGCCCCCCGAAAAACTATACCAAGCCATTGCCCAATTGCTGCAAAGCAAAGCTATAGACCGAGTAATAGCGGTAGGCGAAGAGATAAAGAAACACCAGGCGAGTTTCAATGTATTGGATGTGGTATTTTTTGACCAAACTAAAGACTTGTTAGAGAGCCAGGTAGAACTTGCAAGGCTTGCCAATGCTGTCATATTGGTGAAGGGAGCCCGTCGCTTTAGGTTTGAACACCTCGTACATCAGCTTCAGCAAAAAGTACACGGCACTGTGCTTGAAATTAACTTAGGAGCCTTGGTACACAATTTAAACTTTTACCGCGAACAGTTGCCCTCTCACACCAAAATGATGGTCATGGTAAAGGCGTTTGCCTATGGAAGCGGTAGCGCCGAAATTGCTCATTTGCTACAGTTTCACCGGGTAGATTACCTGGGGGTGGCTTACGCCGATGAAGGGGTATTTTTACGTGAAAGTGGCATCGATTTGCCCATTATGGTCATGAACCCCAGCGAAGATACTTTTGACAAGCTGCTACAGTATGATCTGGAGCCTGAGATGTATAGTTTTAAGGTTTTAGACGAATTTATTCACTTCTTGAAAGAGCAACAAACCACTGCCAAAGTACACCTAAAAATAGACACTGGAATGCACCGATTGGGCTTTGTTGTCGAAGAAGTACCCCGTTTGCTTCAGGTATTACAACAACCCGACACACAACAAAAAGCCCCCTTGGATTACCTCAGCATTGCATCGGTATTTAGCCATTTGGCAGGCTCTGATGAGGCTACTCACAACGCTTACTCTCAACAGCAAATTACGCTCTTTGAGGCAGCTACCAAGCAAATAGAAACAGCCTTGGGTTATGAGGTCATCAAACATATTCTTAACTCACCCGGTATTGTGCGTTTTCCGGAAGCAAGTTTTGACATGGTACGGCTGGGTATTGGACTATACGGAATAGAAGCCAACCAAATTGCGCAAAGTCAACTTCAGTCTATCAGCCGGTTGACTACAACTATTTCACAGATTAAATATTTACAACCCGGCGAAACGGTAGGCTATAGCCGCAAAGGGGTGGCAAGCCATACTACCAAAACTGCCACTGTTGCCATTGGTTATGCCGATGGTTTTAGTAGGGCATTTAGCAATGGGGTAGGCAAAGTAATGGTCAACGGGGCAAAAGTACCAGTCATTGGTAATGTGTGTATGGATATGTGTATGATAGATGTTACAGGAGTAGAAGCCACTGAAGGTGATGAGGTAATTATTTTTAATGAAGAGCTTTCTATCCTTGATTTAGCCCAAAGCATTGACACTATTCCCTATGAAATACTGACCAACATTAGTCAACGGGTAAAGCGGGTCTTTTACCTTGAATAAGGTTGAAAAGGGTAACCTATACAAGTGTAGACTACCCTCCCCTATTATTATTTTTGAAAATCTCCAAGGCTAAACATTTGCTTATAATTGTTAGCAATCAAAGCACCTTTTGCTCCTCCTTTAATAGTGACCGAATTGCCTCCTGCGGGCATTGCAAGGTCAATGGCTGCCCCGGTAAATCCACCAAAAAGCTGTTGAGCATCAGCCTTTAGTTTCCACTCACTATTGGTAGTGTTTAGGGTTACATTGTTAAGCGCCAAAGTAACCGTTTGATAAGCAGTGTTGTCTCCGGTGTGGTAGACAAAAGCCCCTTGTTTTTGCTCGTTTTGTATATAAAATCCCTCGCTTCTCAAAAACATATAACCAGTTTTCCAAGTCCAAAACATTCCATTGATAGGGTCTAAAGCCCCCTCTTGCGCCCCACTACTATTGCGTACAGCGTCTACTCCTACCGAAAAAATCAGTTCAGCATACTGCCCCTGAGGAACATCTGTAAGACTAATGGGCACTACTCCAGCGTTGGCATCTGTTACTTTCAATAAATGATAACTCTCTGGTTGTACCCAAACAGAACCATCGGCTTTTTTAAGCTGAATATTACTTATATAATAATTGAAAGTAGTAAACTCCACCTCATCGTTTAATAGTGTAGTATAGGTTTTGTTTAATTGTAAAGGCTGCCCGGCAAACTCATTGGTAAACCTCAAGTTAAGTGTTGTTTTAGGTGCTGACGTGTCTTGTTTAATACAACTTGTTGTAATCAAACTGAAACAAATCAGCGTAAATAATTGAATGTGGTGACGCATATTAATTAAATAATTATATTCAAAAAACCAGGGTATATATCAGACTCTGCGCTTGATCTTTGCCCCTATAACATTATACGTTGTAGGAAAGTTTAAAATGCACCCAGGATGAGTTATTTATAATTAAACACTATTTTAGAAACACTTTTTTATGGAAATAATACTAAAATATCAAGTTGTTTAACTTACTATTCCAGAGTCGTTCAACTAGTCCATAAATTACTGACTAAAAACAACTTAACCGTATATTATCCAGGTGTTAAAAATATGAGCATTACATAGAATAAAAACAAAAAAAACAATAAATCTAAACTAACCAAACAAGATCAAAATATCATTCAAAACGTTTATATTTATATAAATAAACTTACAAAATAATCTGTCTTGGTTGATAAAAATAATAGAACATTATGAAAAAATCACACAATTACCTATTTATAGTTTCTAACTACCCTGACTTGGCTTATTTTTTTGTTACAGAGAGGGGTTTACTAAAAAAACTGCTCTAAAAAACACCCAAAAGCTTCGGTAATTATTTAATTATCAATAACTTTTGGGTAGCTTTATTTGCAAAGCTTTAGGCATTTCACATATATTTGTGAAGATGCGTTTGTACTTTCTTACCATTCATTCGGTAAAATATTTTTTAAACCTATTTTACATTAAAATGTCTGATAGTCAGTATTATACCACCTAATATCTATCCATTAGGGAACAAAATTTAGTTAGAAATTAGCAAGTGTACCCCTTGAATATATGAGAATTGATAAAATTCGCCTCAAAAACTTTAGATGTTATGAGGAAACCGAAATCGAGTTTCACCCTAACTTCAACATTGTCATTGGTATCAATGGTACCGGAAAAACCGCTGTACTGGAAGCATTGACAGTAGCTGCAGGGTCGTTTTTTTTGGGCATCGATTACGCCGAAAACCGCCACATTCGTCCCGAAGATATCAGAGTATTAAGCACCGAGTTTGACATTAACGAACAGTTTCCGGTAGAAGTAGAAACCTGGGGAGTGATTAATGGGCAGGAAATCAGTTGGCTCAGAGAGTTGACTGGCCCCAAAAACAAGACAACTTACGTAAAAGCCCTTAAAATAAAAGAACTTGCCAAAGAGATTCAGAGCCGGGTACGGGCAGGCGAAAACGTAAACTTGCCAATGGTTGCTTACTACTCTACCGAACGCCTTTGGAAAGAACGCTCTGATACGACCAAAATCAGTGGTTCGCGCCTCAAAGATGGCTACTACAATGGCTTGAAAGCGACCTCAAACAACAAGTTTTTTACCAAGTGGTTTGAAAAAGAGGAAATGGTGGTTTTGCAACAACGCAAAGAATCGGTAGGGCTTCAGGTAGTACGCAAAACAGTAAGTAATTGTGTGGATGGCTGCGAAAATGTATACTTCGATTTTAACCGCCGCGAGTTGATTATGGAGTACAACGATGGGCGAAAATTGCCATTTAAATATTTGAGTGATGGGGTACGTAACACACTTGCTACAGTGGCTGATATTGCTTTTCGTTGTGCAATGCTAAACCCTCACCTGGGCGAAGATGCGGCTCAATTGACCGAAGGGTTGGTATTGATTGACGAACTGGACTTACACCTGCACCCCTCCTGGCAAAAAGAAATTGTGAATAACCTGAAAACCTCGTTCCCTAAAATTCAATTCATTGTCACTACCCACTCTCCCTTGATTTTGAGTACGGTACAAGACCGTATTGTAACAATGGTAGATGGCAAAGCTTACTATAGTGTAAATACTTATGGGCGCACTGCCAATGATGTGTTGCGTAATGTAATGGCTACCCCCGAACGCATAGAAGATGTACAAGACAAGCTAGACTTATATTTTGAGCTGATTGAAGTGGGCGAAGGCTTGAGCGAAAATGCGATGAACCTGCGTAAACAACTCGAAGAAGCCATTGGAAACGATGACCCGGAGTTGGCAAGAGCCGACGTATTGCTGGCATTTTATGAAGACGAATAATATTCGTATATTTGAACTTGCAGCCTAATTATATTTAACTATTTTACGTCCACCTCCCAGGTGATTGGTTGAGCCAATTAGCAGGTGTAGGACTTACAATTTTTCTGTATCAAACTGTATGAGATACATTCAAAAAGGACCTGAACCTGAGTCACTTACAAACTTCAAAGGTTTAAAGCACAAAAACTGGAAACCTTCTTATGATGTATTGCCAGACGAGGTCATCAAAGACATCATCAACTCTTTGTTATACTATCAGGGTGGGCTTTGTTGCTATTGTCAGGTAGAAATCAACCAACAAACCTCACGACTGGTGCATTTTCACTCTCAACAATACTTTAAAAAAGAGGAACTCAATTACGAAAACTTGTTTTTATCATGCAGTACATCTGAAGGCATGCCTCCTCAATACCAACATTGTGCTGCGCATAAAGATGAAGCCATCATTCCTAAATTTATGGACGACACTCGTTGCAATGCTTATTTTAAGTATAACACTTTGGGCGAAGTAGTGCCAATAAACGCTTACGGGCTACGCACCATCAAACAAATTCAGCTCAATATGAACAAGTTGTCACCCAGCGAAAAAACTGTGCTCAATACTATAGAAGTACTCAACCTAAACGCCAGTAAACTTAAAGAACAACGCAAAGCCATTATTACTGAACTTGCCAAGGTACTGCGTAAGGTAAAAGACAAAGAAAAAATCAAACACGCGATGACAGTGTACCAAAAACGCGACAAAAACGGGCGTTACCCACGCTTTGCCGGGGTAGTTTTGTCTTACTTGAGTAGTTTATAAATACACTTGTTGTTTTTAGACATTGATGGGGTGATAAACTGCCAGCAAGTACCTACTAACCCCTTGTTATTTCCTTTCTGATATACTCTTTTTCCGAATTTGAGTGTATACACGCTTAATATTATACTGAAGCTATACCCTCTCAAAACTATTCTTGAGAAGCCTCTCTGAAGCTTGCAAAGTACGAGGTTTCGATCGGGCGTGGAGACACTGCCCGAGGCGGGAATACGTTTTTTTTGGGGTATATTCTCCTAAAGAGCCTTTTATAAGAAAACCCTGGTTAGACAAGGACTTTATGACCAAACCAAAGATTCCACAAATCAAACAGGTATTGGACAGATAAATATCACTTGACAATTATTTAGAAAAATGAAGCAAAAAAAACTGTTCTACTGGCATTATTTCATTGTATTTTGCTTACTCTTCAACCTCGTCTTATCCAAATCTACTCAAGCCCAACCTAACCTCAACGAAGGTGTTGGTGGCACTATAGGTATTTCGCTTTCGCTGGGCTCGCACCAAAACTCACTGGGTGTGGTGTTCAAAGCCTATTACTTTTTTGAACAGGTACAGTTCAACTTCCAAACCCGATGGCAATACAACGTAACTACTTATGGCCCTCCCCGTTTGCTGCCTGGCATCGAGGTACAAACCAACTATGGGCTAATGTTTGGCTGGGGCAAACAAACAGAAGTACAAGCGTACGCTTTTTTACTGCCTTTTGGCAACCAAATGAAACGTCTGAATGCTTTGGGGTATGTATTTAATGTATATCACGACAAAATTAAAACTTCGCAAACCACCGGAACCATTGCTTTTCAAGCAAATCGGTTTTGGCTCGTGACAGAGAATGATGCTTTGGGTGATATGGCAGTAGATAAGTTTAGAACGGGAGGGGTTTGGATCGCTTACCAGGTTCAAAATACAATGATAGCACTCAATACCCGGTTTTGGACAGGTAATTCAGGGCGAACCCCAGTCATTGAAAATGCCAACTACCCTGCACAATATGGCTACCGGGATATGTCAAATGCTATGTATGGCAGGTTTTCGCATGGTATTTTAACCATGCAAGTGTTGCAGGCTTTACCTTATAGACAAATAATAGGGGCTGAAGTTGGGCTGGATGCAGAAATAATCAGACATTTTCTTCAGAATAAACTGATACATGACTTATATTTTGTGCCCAGTAAGTGGAACCCTTCTAAAAATCCTCATGTACCCATGATAGATGCTGACGGGTTGCCCTATACCTACCAACCCAACCAACGCATTAAACCAAGCCAGGGCGTATTGCACCTTACCCTTAATCCTTACCTATTCTATTGATATCTTCTCGAAATAAGCTATAAATCAGATAAAATTGTAATTTTAAAGGTTGAAAATCAAAAAAATCCCCAGATGACTACGTATTTAGTTACCAAAATGTTTATTTTTGTGCAAATAAATGATGTTATTTTGTATTAATTACTCTAAACAACCCTATATGAACTTTAAAAAGTATCTTTTCGTATTACCCCTTCTAATGTTTACCTTCATCTCATACCAAGGTATAGGCCAAGACAAAATATATAAAATGGCTCAAAAAGCTCCCAAACCCCGCACTGGGCTAGAGGCCTTTCATGACTATGTGAGCAAAAATGTGCAAAGGCATAAAAAAGGAGTTACAGGAAATGTGTTTGTACAGTTTGTAGTCGAAAAAGACGGAAAGTTAAGTAATATCAAAGTATTAAAAGGATTAGGAGGTGCAGCCTGTAACAATGCTGTCATCAAAGTATTGCAAGAAGCCCCTCGCTGGTACCCAGGCAAACAAAATGGTAAGCCAGTGAGAGTGAAAAAAATACTTGCAGTAAAAATCTAGTTTAGAGACCATACATCATTAGCCAAAAAAAGCCTGAAGCTGTTAGAAAACAACTTCAGGCTTTTTTACTATAGCTTTCTTAAGCCTGCTCTCTAATGCTTTTCGGCCTTTTCGCCTGCTCTCACCGCTACTTCCATGTGATTTTCCTGAGGCGGCATGGGGCATACATAAGATTCATTATAAGCACAATAAGGATTATATGCCTGGTTAAAGTCCAAAATCACGTTGGCCTCGTTGCCGTTTACCAAGGGTACATCCAAGTACCTGCCCGCCCCATAAGTTTCTTCACCGGTGGTTTGGTCGGTAAATGCTATAAATAGTATTTTATCTTTGGGCTCTTTTTTCATCACCAACAAGCGATGTTTTTTGCCTAATAAATTAAACTCAACATAGCCATACTTTATATAACTTTCGTTTTTACCATTGCTGGTAGGCATTTCCAACATTTCAGGTTTAGGGCTTACTTCTAAAGTAGCACGTACCCGATACCCTGCATCAGGTATATAATAATGTAAGCCATGAAAAGCCTTTTTATCTTTGATTGGTGAATCTTTACCACTTTCAAAATACTCATCTTTTGCCTGTCGTGCCTCCATGATTCTGGTTACATAATCTTTAGACACTTTCTTTTTGTCAGTACTTGAAAAAGAATACACCAGGCTAATCACCACAACAACACTTACAATCCAATATATTTTTCTCATTGTTTTTTCTTATTTCAAATTTACATCATGCCCTCATCGGCAAAACTGTAATAATTGTAATCGGTAAAAATCATATGATCTAATACAGGTATATCAAGCATTTTACCTGCTTCGGCCAGCTTACGGGTAAGCCCTATGTCTGCCTGACTAGGCTGCAGGTTACCCGAAGGATGGTTGTGTACCACAATGATAGACGAAGCCAATGCCTCTATTGCTTTTTTAAAAATAACCTTAGGGTCAGCAATGGTACCCGACACTCCACCAGAGCTTATCTGTTCTTTTTTTATTACTACATTGGATTTATTAAGCATCACTGCCCAAAACTCTTCGTGTCCCAAGTCCATCAAATGAGGAGCTATGAGGTCGTACACGTTTTTTGATGAAGTAATGCGTGGTTTGCGGCTCGGCTCACTTTCTTTGCGTCTGCGTCCTAGTTCCAACGCACTTATAATAGAAATAGCTTTGGCCTCTCCTATTCCCTTAAACTTCTTCAGGTCTTTGATACTAAGTTTGGCAAGGTCGTTCAGGTTATTGCCTACACTGTTGAGTATTTGTTTGGCAAGGTCTACTGCACTTACCGACACCGTACCTGAACCAATCAATATTGCGATAAGTTCAGCGTCGGAAAGTGAGTGTTTACCTTTAAGCAATAACTTTTCTCGTGGACGGTCTTCTTCTGCCCAACGGGTGATCTGTAAACGACCTGGCTCCAAAAACGACTCTTCGCTATTGGCTGTTTTATCAACCGTTTGATCATCATTGTTGTTTGCCTGAGACGAAACAATATCTTGCATAGTATGTAAAGCCTTTGTTTGAGGCAAGTTACAGAATTAGGCATAAAAAAAGCCATACATTACAAAATATACGGCTCCACCTCATCTTTTGGGAAGTAATTTGCTACTAATTCATATTAACCCAAAGCACTTACTTGTTTGGTAAGTTTAGATTTTTGGTTAGCAGCTTTATTTTTGTGAATTACGTTTTTACGGGCTAGTTTGTCTAATTGAGAACTAGCTGTTTTTAAAAGAGTTTCAGCTTCAGATTTCTCTTTAGTAGCGTTCAACTGCTTTAAAGTAGCACGTAATTGCTTTACTTGGTAACGATTTCTTAATCGTTTTTTTTCGTTTGCTCTAATTCTCTTAAGAGCTGATTTATGATTTGCCATACTTCACTAAATTCTTTTCGTTTATATCTATGGTTCTGCTTTTCAAAAAAAGAGACGCAAATTTATAAGTAAATATTGAGTTATTCAAGGTTGTGCTACAATTTTAATAGTAATTTTTTAGACCAGCACTCATTTATCACTATTCACAGGAGTAGTATGTATTTAAGGTTTAATGTATCTGCCCCAAAACACTCCCACCTTCAACTTTCATCTTTTACTGATCTCTTGCCCTACTATTGATTTCAATTAGATTTCCCAAAAAACGTGTGAAGGCTTATCAGTCCCTGATGTAATATATGAACAACAAATAGCAATTTTCATAAAAAAAATTCGAATTTTCATATTATACTCACTTAGTTGTATTATTTAAATGTTAATATTATCAAATTATCATATAATATTACCAGGCTATAGTATTTTGTTTTTTAGTTTAGCCATCAATCTATCTAAAAACAAAAAGCTTATTTGCAAAGTACAAAACACCTTCCTCATATTACTCCGACATTGCATTTATTAGAAAAATACAATCAACACCCCCTATTTTCTTAGTTATGTGCAAATAAAGGACTATAAACAAAAAAATATACTTAAAAATTTCACAAAACACATCAAGCTTTATACATTTGTACAAAGAAGTTAAAAAAGGTATTTTGCTATGAATAATACAAAAACAAAATCTCAAAAGTCTTCAAAAGTTGAAGCTACTCAAGAAGCTGCACAAACTCGTACCCGTGAGGTTTTCGAAACTTTTGTAAACGCTCAGACTCAGTTAATGACTAACTTTGTTGAAGCTGCTAAAAAAGTTCAGAAAACTGTTGAAGGAACTGACGCTGCACAAAAAGCGAACGAATTGTACAAAGATTGGTCTGAAAAGCAAAAATCAATTGTAGATTCTATGGTTGACACTGCTAAAGGTCAATTGAAATTAGATGATGCTCCTGACTTTTTGAAAGAGTGGGTTGATTCTCAAGAAAAATTTGCGCAGAAAGTATATGAGTATATGCGTTCTTCTTCTGACAAAGTAGCTAATACTGACTTCATCGAACTATACAAAGTGAACATGAACAAGGTATATGACAACTTTGAGTCTATGTACAATCATATGACTGAGCAATTTGGTAAGCCTTTCAGCGAAATGAAGTTCATTCCTGAAGATGCTGTAAAGAAAATGGTAGAAATGTGGAAACCTATCTACTCTTTGAACTAAGCCATTATTAAAGCTCACAGACATTCATTATCATGGGTGGAGGCAATGAAGCCTTCACCTATTTTTTTTGCTTTGCATCGGTGACACTTTTTAGGTAGGCGTCCCGCCATTTCTCTGCCAGCTTTTTGTTTCGCTTTACCCCCAACCCAGTAGCATACATTTTGGCAACTCTTTGTTGAGCATTGGCATACCCCTGTTCGGCCGCCAGTTTGTACCAGGCAAAAGCTTCGGAAAGATTCCTAAACGTTCCTTTCCCCAACTGGTACATTACCCCAGTATTATACTGAGCCCTTGAGTGCCCCTTGTTGGCGGCTTCTGTATAATACTTGAGTGCTTTTATGTAATCTTGCCTACACCCCTTGCCTTTTTGATACATCCACCCCAAGTTAACCAATGCCGAGGCATCACCTTTACTGGCTGCTTTCTCGTACCAATTAAACGCTTCTGCTTCATTTTTGTCCACTCCATCACCGTCTCTTAACAGATGGGCCAGGTTTCGTTGTGCATCTTGTTGCCCCTTAAGCGCCGCTTTGCGGTAGTAATCGGCAGCCAAACTTTTGTTTATTGTCACTCCTTTGCCATCAGCATACATCCACCCCAGGTTAGCCGCTGCGCTGGCATGTCCTTGTTCTGCTGCTTGATGATACCAAAACACGGCTTTGCTAAAGTTTACTTTTACTCCACGTCCATGATGATACATCAGCGCAGCATTGTACTGCCCAGAAATCAGCCCAAGTGCTCCCGATTGCTCAAACCAATGCGTTGCTTTAGTAAGATTGACGGCTACTCCCAGCCCCTTGTAATACATCCATCCCAAATACAGCATTGCTTCCGGGCTTTGGAGCCTGGCTGCCTTGCTACACCAATGCAACGCTTGTTGGTAGTCTTTTTTTTTGTACAGATTAATTTCGCCCAGTGCATTGAGCCCTTCGTAGCCACCTAAAGCAGCTGCCTGAACATAGCAAATAGTTGCTTCGTCATATTTTTCTTCTTTATAAAAGCTTTTGCCTTGACTCAATAACAAGGCTTCGCCTGGTTTGCGACGTACCGATGCGGGAACATTTACCTCTAACGGCTCTTGGTTATACACCCATTCTACATCTTTACGCCAATGACGGGCTTTTTTCACTGCTCCTGTAGTAAGTGGATTACCGGTAAGTATTACTTTTTTGAGTTGAGGGAGGAGCGCAATATCTTCGGGGATTGCTTCAAGCTTATTGTAAGAAAAATCAAGTACTTCTAAAGTTTCTGCCTCAAATACTTCGCACGGAATTTCTACAAATTGGTTATGACTACAGTCCAGCACTTTGAGCATTTCTATCAAGCCAATGCCTGGTGGTAATTGGGTAAGTTGGTTATGGCTCAAATATAAATGGGTAAGCGCATCAAGGTAACTTATTTCTAAAGGCAAGGCGTAGCTATAGGTATAGTCACTATTTTGGATAGCACCCAAAAAGTTATAAGACAAATCCAGCTCCTGTAGATTGGTAAACTGGGTAATTTCGGCGGGAATTTTTGCCAATTCATTGAACGATAAATTGAGTTTTTGGAGCTTGGGCAATACTGGCAACTCACTTGATAACTCTGTCAATAAGTTATGACTCAAGTCAAGACTCTCAAGTTTGTTTAACTCTGTCAGGTGTACCGGAACTGCACTAAAAAAATTATGCCCAAGGTTCAACTCTCTTAATTCTTTCAATTGTTGTAAAGCTTGCCCAGACAAACTCTCTAAGAGGTTATGGCTCATATCAAGCATTACTAACTTATGAATACCCAACAAAGCCTGCATTGGAACCTGTGTAAACAAATTGCCCGATAGGTCAACTCTGGAGGTAGACCAGGGTTTAAAGTAGAAATCAGGGATGGCTTCCAGGTTCAGGTCTATCAATGCTGCCTTTTTACGGGTACGAAAGCCAATACTTTTCAACCAACCTGTTACTATGTCATTGTCAAACAAGGGAACCAACGCTTGCACCTCATTAAAGTACAGCAAAAATTTTATGTAGTCGAGCTTGACTCTATACACCCAATAAGATAAGTTTTCTGCTACTCCGTCAGGCAAACGTTGTAACCACTGCTGTTTTGCCTCGCTCCGTACTGTTTTATCTGGGTGTAAACCCCCGGCACAAAATAATGTGGTCATTTGTTGATGGCTTAAATGGTCTGGTAAGCCTTTAAACGTTTCTACAAATATATCCTCTTGTCCTTTGGGAACTCCACACTGATAAGCATCAAAAAAACGAGTGAAAACACCAAATTTCTCTAAAAATAATGGCAATCTTTTGAGGGGGTTACCATCGATGTTTAACTGCACCAGAGTTGATAGTGAACTGAGGGCTTTAGGCAAGGTAGACAGATCATTGTGTGACAAGTCTAACACTGCTAAGTGTTTCAGCTGTTGGATAGCTTTGGGCATACTCAGTAATTGACCGTTGGCAAAACTTAGTTTTTTGAGTTGGGTAAGGTTAAAAAAATCAGTAGGAATGTTGGTTATGTAATGGTATTCAATGCTTATTTCTTTGATGTTGATACAAAAATTAGCCTTACTAAACAAAGGGGGAATTTTCTTTAAGGGTTGGTCTGTTTTGCCTGACAAGTTTATTTTAGAATCATACCTCCAATCAAAAAACAACTGGAGTGTTGGTACATCATAGTTGGGCAAGTCTACCACATGTTGACATAAGCGATAAAAATTATTAGGTTGTTTCTGATGATTTTTATAAATGTCTAATGCTGCCACTTGAGCCGCACCTTCTACCAAATCTATCCAAAGCAAATAGGCAGCTTTAGAAAGAGCAGGATATTCAACCCTACAGCTCCAGCCAAACAAAGCAGTGCCTATTTCTTTATTGATTGCACAAGGCTTGTTTTTCAGAAAAGCCAAAGCGGTATGTACTGCTGCACCTTGTTTCTCGGTTAATTGTTGGTATACCAGATTTGATTGTTCCATTTAAACACTTGGGTGTGGGTTCAATCAAATATAAAAAATGTATAGATATCTAGTGGCATTTTGCCAAAAAAGGTCGAATAAGTCGTTGAGCAAAGGGCATAAAAAAAGAGGCTGCAAAACAACCTCTTTTTCTCTTTCCTAACCACAAAGCTTATTAAATATCTTTTAGCCAATTGTCATTGACTTGTACTCACATTTATTCAAAACAAATGCCACGATCGTAATTTTTATAAAACAAAAACATTAACCCATTGATTATCAGCACAATAAAACGCAGATTATCAGTTAACATTATTAACAAATAATTTTCAGCGCTGTGGAAAAATAACGAAATACCGTACCACGCACGATTTTTCGTAGCACACAGGCAACCATTACCCATCTATTATGGTTTTGTGCTATATACATAGCATCAAAAGTTTGACAAAGAATATAATTGAAAAGTTATTTTTTGTTATGCCACAGCATAGGCAGCCTGCTATTTTTTAATATTTTTGTATAGAACTCAGTGCAAAGTAATCTGACAAAGGCATATTGACTACCCTTTTTAAACACTATTTATGAGAAAACTTTCTATTCTTTTACTCTTGATCATTGCTGTGTTTAGCAATGTTGAACGCCTTGGGGCACAAAATGCCAGCGCATTGCTATTGGTAAAGCAAGCCCGACAACTAGCGAATAAGGCAAAATATAACCAGGCCATCATTTACTTAAAAAAAGCGGGTGTAAATTTTAATAAAACAAAACACTGGAAATTATACATTGATTGCCAAAATAAAATAGGTGAATATCTGGTACGCCAGGGGCAGCTTGACGAAGCCCTGAAGGTATGTAGCAGCACCCAAATATACCTTAAAAATCAATCGGCTCAAGCACTGACACAACAAGGTGGAGTACTCAATGTGATCGGGGAAATATACCTGAACAAAGGGCAAAATGACCAGGCACTTGAAAGCTTTCAAAAAGCCTTGAATATTTATACCCGCCAGCAGTTTGACGCAGGTAAAGCACACTGCTATAATAACCTGGGGTTGGTATATTGGAACACGGGCAACCGGGCACTTGCGCTTGAATACCATCAAAAAGCCTTGACACTACGCAAGTCGCTTTATAGTGCCCAACACAGCGAGGTAGCGGCATCTTACAATAATATAGGATTGATTTACAGCCAAAACAAACCCAAAGAGGCCTACCAATATTATGAAAAAGCCCTTGATATTTACAAGAAAGAAAAACAGCCTATAAAGGTTGCCAATACTTATAACAATATGGCCATTATCAAGCAACGGGAGAGAAACTTTTTAGAAGCCCTTGATTTCTTCGATGAGGTACTCGCGATTCGCAAAAAGGTGTACAATGACCAACACCCTAATGTGGCTTTTGTGTATACCAATATAGGGCAGGTATACGCCGATCAGGAGAACTTGCCTAAAGCACTGGAATATCAGCAAAAAGCGTTGGACATTTACAAAAAAAACTTTGGCGAAAAGCACCCCGAACTCGCCAGTGTTTACAACCTGATGGGTGCCATACACACCAAGCAAAGCAACTACCGCACTGCACTCAATACCTATCAAAAAGCACTCAGGGCTAATGTACCAGATTTTAACAGTGCCGATGTACTGACCAACCCTGAGATTAACCAATATTATAATGCAGATATACTGATAAACTCGCTGTTGCTCAAAGCACAAACTTTTGAAGCACTCCATTTTGGCAAAAGCCTGAGGTTTAGAGATTTAAAAATGGCATTGCAAACCCTGGAGCTGTGCGACGACTTGTTAGAGAAAGTAAGGAGGTTGCGTACCAACCAAAGTGATAAGATTGCCTTGGGGAAAATTGGCAGCGAAATTTATGAAGATGGCATTCGCATCAGTATGGCAATGAGTGAAGTGTCATTGCGTAAAAAACATTACTTTCAAAAGGCGTTTTATTTTGCCGAAAAAAGCAAGTCGGCAGTATTACTTGACGCTATTACAGATACTGACGCCAAACAGTTTGCTGGCATTCCTCCCAAGCTACTTGCTCAGGAGAAACAACTCAAAGCCGACATATCTTATTATGAACAGCAGCTTGCTGCAGGGCTGGAGACTGCTAAAGAGAAGGTTTTTAGAGAAAAACTATTTGCATTCAATCGCCAATATGATGTTTTTACCAAACAGTTAGAAACCAATTACCCTGATTATTACAACCTAAAATTTAATACTTTGACCGTGTCGGTGCCACAAATACAACTAACCCTAGACAATGAATCGGCAATGATACTTTACTTTATAGGGCAAAAAACCCAACGCCTGTACTACTTTTACATAAGCAAGCGCAAGTTTAAAGCACTGGATTTACCGCTCATGGAGAGGTTTGACAAGCACATTATTTCAATGCGTAACAGATTGTACTTTAAACGAAGGATTGACAAAACAGGGCTCAAGCTGTACAAGCAGTTGTTTCCCCAAAAGATTTCACGCAAAATCAAAAAGCTTATTCTTATTCCTGATGGTTTCATGAGTACGCTTCCCTTTGAGGCACTGATTACCTCGAAGGTAACTCCGGAAACCTCATTGCGCAACTACCCTTATTTGATCAAAAAGGTAGGGGTTAGCTATAGTTATTCTGCTACCTTGTTTTTGCAAAGTAAAGACCCCATAAGTGCGTCAGCTACTTCTAAAGACATTTTGTTGATGGCACCCGTCAGTTTCAAAAAACAGAGTAATTTACCCGCTACCGAGCGGGAAGTAAATCAAATACAAGCGCTTTTTGCCAAAAAAAATGGAAAAACACGATTATACCTTAAAACAGAGGCACGAGAGGAACAAATAAAATCATCTGAGTTGAAAAACTACCGCTATGTGCACCTGGCTACCCACGGAGTAGTAAACGAACAATATCCGGAGCTCTCCAGGGTGTTGTTGTCTAAGGGGAATAAAGACGATGGTGCACTCTATTTTGGCGAAATATTTAACCTGGAACTCAGTGCAAACCTGGTAACCCTATCAGCTTGCGAAACCGGGCTGGGTAAACTTTCTAAAGGAGAAGGAATTATAGGGTTGAGTCGAGCATTGCTGTATGCAGGAGCTAAGAGTGTACTGGTATCGCTTTGGTCGGTAGCTGACGAGTCTACCTCACAATTGATGATCAATTTTTATGATTATTTACTGGCCGGCAAAACTAAGCACGAGGCATTGCGTCAAGCAAAGCTACGACTAATTAGTGAAGGGAAGGACTACCAAGGCAATCCTATTCCACCTTTTTACTGGGCTCCTTTTGTATTAATTGGGAAATAAGACGATGATATTTACTAGATTACTAAAAAAGGCTTTATTATTTTACTCAGATAAGCTTTATTTGGCTTTGACTGTAATGATGATAATCTGCTACATTTGAGCAGTGACGAAGTAGCAGCAAGTAGTTAGCTACAAGTAAGGGTAACTCATTCATAATATGGTTGTTACTCCTACTCATTAGGTATATTTAATTCTGCCTCGGTACTTATATAAAATAAACGATAAGTAATATATCCTCAATAAATCTTGATAAGTCAATGAAAAAATCTGTGTTAATCACTTGTTGTATATGCTCATTGCTTTGGGCAAGTTGTACCAAAAAAGCCAAGTTTTTGAAAGGAGCTGCTAAAATTACTAAAGACACTGTGGTAGTGGTGACGGAGTCGCACCGACATACTATTGTAGAAACGAAAAAAAACCGTATTTATACTTTTGCCCGTGATACCATCAATACAGTAGACTTGTTGAAAACCACAAAGATAGTGAGTAAAACCGCTACCCATATATACACCATTGCTATTACCGAAAAGGAGGGCAAAGAAATAAAGAGAGATACTGTAAGTATTGTTATTTTGGACGATGACGCGGATGGGGTTCCCAATTTTGAGGACAAATGCCCAAAAAAGAAAGGAAGTTATGCCAACAAAGGCTGCCCGGAAAATAGTACCCCTCCTGTCCTGAAAAACAGCCTCAGCCAAGCACTGGCAAAGTATACCAAGGGTTTATTGTTTCCATCTGGTAGCCCTCAAATCAACTCTGGCACTTATACCCAGCTCAATGCCATTGTAAAGTTGCTAAAGAAATACCCCAAAGCACGCCTCTTGATAGAAGGTCATACTGACAGCGTAGGAAATACACAAAAAAACAAGGCGTTGTCACTCAAAAGGGCCAGTTTTGTTCAGGCCTATTTTGTCCGCCAGGGCATTGCGGCACACCGTCTAAAAGTAATAGGCAAAGGGGCTACGACACCTATAGCCAGCAACGATACCGCCGTTGGAAGGAGCAAAAATCGTAGAATTGAGGTTCGTTTGATAGAGTAGTTTGGGCAGAGCTGTCATAGTAACAAAAAAAGCCTTGTCTAACACTTCGACAAGGCTTTTTTTATTTTTTCTCCCCTTTCGGGAATAAAGTATTGCTTGTGTTTGTCTAAACTGTAAATTAAGGAACGTGATCGCAATAACTGTCCGGTTTAGAACATATCCTCTTTCCTGACTTTCGTTACTTTTATTGTCCGTAGCGCTGCTACGCCCGCAAAAAGTGCCTCAGTCAGCCTTGAGTTTATGACCTCAATCTCGACACTTATTTTGAACATGTTCCTAAGTATTGAACAAAGCAGTTTGACCATTGCAAATACATGCAACATACATAATGAATAAAACCGACCAGAGAGTTTCGCGTGAAGAAGCATGGGCATTGGTGCAACAGGCACAAGCGGGCGACCAGGCCGCTTTTACGGCGTTAATAAAACAGTATGAGGCTCAGGTAGCCGCTACTGTAATAGGTATGCTAGGCAATACACCCGAAGCTGACGACGTGGGGCAGGAGACTTTTATTAGGTTCTACAAAGCACTGGCAAAATTCAGAGGAGAGGCTGACGTAGGTACTTATCTCACCCGCATTGCTATTAACTTATCGCTCAACGAACTGAAAAAACGTAAACGTAAGGGTATTTTTTCTCTGTTCTCGTCTAACAAACAACAGGAAGACTATGTAAGAGAAATTGCCGACGAAAATAAAGAGCACCATAAAGATACCCAAGAGGTAGTACAACGGGCAGTACAAACCCTGGAGCCTGCCTTTAGGAGTGTGGTAGTACTAAGAATGATAGACGGATACTCTACCAAAGAAACCGCCGAAATTTTAAATATTCCACTGGGCACTGTCCTTTCCCGCTTAAAAAGAGCCCAGGAAAAATTGAAAGTAATTTTAAAAGATTTAAACTAACTCCAGATGGATCAAACATTGTATAATTTATTGGTAGCATCGTTTGACCGCGATTTGTCTGACGAAGAGCAGACCGCTTTGAACCAAGGGCTGGAAAGATCAGAAGATTTACGCCGGGAAAAGATAGCGTTGCAAAACCTGAGAAAGTTGACGGCTGCCCAATCGCCTGAATTTGCTCCATTTTTTGCCGGAAGGGTCATGCATAAAATAGACACGCTACAAACACAACCCAAGGAACCTGCCCTTGCCAAGTGGCTCACCAAAATGTTTCCTAAGGTGGCCTTGTCAGGAATGGCAGTGATTGTGTTGCTCATTATCAACACTTATTTTATGGAGGGAAGTTTTTCGCTCGACACCTTATTGGGTATTTCGGAAGTGGCTGCCGAAGATGCTGACTATTTTTTAATGGAGAATTTCTAAGTTATGAAAATAAAAACAACTGTTATATTAATCGCTACTTTGCTCATAGGCATTGTGCTTGGCTCATTGGGTACAGGGTATTTTGTGCGCAAAAAAGTGAAAAACATATCGAGGCGGTTTCGTGAGCCTGACCGATTTAAACATCACTTGATAGAACGCCTCAATGTAAGTGAAGACCAACAAGTCATTATAGAGCCTATGATAGAAGCACACTTTAAGCAACGGCACGGATTAAGAAAACAACATTTTAATGACTTGATAAAAATGGAGGAGGATTTTCAGAAAAAGGTTTCGGTTCATTTAGAAGATGATCAGATGGAGTATTTGAGAAGAAGACTGGAACGTTTGAAACGGAGGTTTGAACGACGAGGTAGAGGCAAACCCCGCCGACACCATCGCAAAGAACACCACAAACCTGAATAAGCAAGTGCTTACACCCACAAACCTGTATTTGTGGGTGTTGGCATTATCAATTGTCTCCCGGATAGGCAAACAATTTGTCGTTGATCGGCTCATTAATTTTTATTGATTTGATGGTAATATCAAACTTGGTTCCTTCTGTGACACCCGTAATTTTGTGGGCAAACATAACCCCTCCTACCTTTTTATAGTCCGTATAATAACGAGTTACTTTAGTTCCGGTTTCTTCTCTGATACTTTCTACTTTTAAGATCATATAGCTTTGGGTAGCTATACAAAAGGCCACTTGTTGCCCGTCTTTTTTGGTAACTAATAATTTATAACAGTCTTGTCCCTTGACCCTTTGTTTGCCTTTGAAGGCTATTTTATGCCCTCTTTTTTTGTAATCTACCCATAACCTGTCAAACTCCCGGCCACCCATTTTGCGGGTGTTGTAGCCACTCATCCTCTCTGGCATACCTAACGGGTTCATTTTCCAGCCTTGCCTGCCATCATAAGCACTGGTTACAAAGTCCATTCCCTGTATTTGTACCACTATTTTCAACCTGTTGGGGCGCTTGTGATACTCTATCATTGGGATGTTTTGCCCTTGCGATCGCACTGTCATTTTTTGAACACGCGCCCTCATTGCCCTGAGCTGGTCAATGCCTCCTAGTTTTTCAATGTGGGTACTCACAATTTTATCTGCGTTTTGCGCCTGCCCAATCACAAAGCCAAGGCAAAGTAATACACTCGATATTAGTTTAGTCATTGTATTTTTTAGGTCTAAGTTTTTTTTAGTTGCAAAAAGGCTTCACCTGATTGGTAGCTCCAACAAAAAGTTTATTACAGTCATCTAAGAATACTTAACACAATAAATGCCTGCCATCCAATAGTTTGGCGTATATTGTCACTTCTGCAAACTATTTGTAAATACGTTATTGCCCACTTATGAAAATACTGCTAATTACAGCCTTGTGGTTGAGTACACTTACCAATTTGCAGGCACAAAAGATGCAAAAGCCGTCAAATATCCAAGAAGTCATTCAATTGATCAAAAACCAGTCAATCTCTAGTCTCCAGGCTTTAGTCAAGTCTCAAAACTATGACCTATCGGGGCTTGACCTCGACAAAATAAAAAGCATACTGTGGCAAAAATATGTACAAGAACAAACCCAAAACCCAGCACGTCAACGTGAATATACCAAACGTAGCATTAGCTTTGGTAACAAAACCATGCGTTATACTGCTACTACCAAAGGGCGTAAACCCGCCAAGGGCTACCCACTGTATATTGCGTTGCACGGAGGGGGTGGTGCACCCGCCCGCCTCAATGACAGTCAGTGGCGGGCAATGCAAAGCTATTATTTAAGGTGTGTACAAAATGGTATTTATGTAGCGCCGCGTGGGGTAACCAATACCTGGAACCTACACTTTGTAGCAGAGTCTTACCCTTTGTATGACCGCCTGATTGAAAATATGGTATTGTTTGGAGGTGTAGATCCTAATCGGGTGTATTTGTTGGGGTATTCGGCAGGGGGCGATGGAGTATATCAGGTGGTGCCACGCATGCCCGATCGTTGGGCTGCCGCCAATATGTCGGCTGGTCACCATAACAATATATCTCCTTTGAATCTGGGGCAAGTTCCCTTTTTGCTTCAGGTAGGCGAACTGGACAATGCCTATCAACGCAATAAGGCTACAGTGGGTTTTGCCCAAAAGCTAAAGCGTTTGCAACAAAAGTATCCATCACAATTCAAACATCAGGTGTTTGTACACTGGGGCAAACGGCATAGTAGTGTAGCCGACTGCCCCAGAAACAGAAAATCGGTAGTGATTGCCAACCCTTATGAATGGCAGCAAAACCCCTCAAGAAAAAAACCGGGCAGGGCAACTACCAACGCCATTGCGTGGCTCAGCCAATATACGCGCCAACCTTTGCCCAACCACCTTGTATGGCACAGAAACACTGTTGCCTCCAGTCGTTCGCAAAATGGTGCACTATTTTATTGGCTCAAAGCCGACAATAAACCACTCGAAAATGAACAAGTAGAGGTGACCATAGACCGGATAAAAAACCTAATAGAAGTAAAAAAATGGCGGCAGGACATCACTATATACCTTCGGCCTGCTATGGTTGATTTTAAACGACCAATCTACCTTACAAAGGATGGATATAGCGAAAAGCGGACATTGTTGCCCAACTTGCAAACGATGATAGAGACCCTGTTACAACGGGGCGATCCTGATTTTATATTTTACGCTTTGCTTACTCTGAAAAAAAAGAATTAATATTGAGCAGTAATTTTAGTCAAAATCGGTTGCTGGTGATCAGTTATTGATGAATTTAAAAACTATTTAATGGGGTGTTTAGGCGTAAAACCGAAACGCTTTTAAAAATAAAATGAGTAAGCAATCTTAATATAAAATACTGGCTTACAGCATTTAACAAGGTGAACATTTATTCGAATCAGCTATGGACTATCGACTAAATACTATGGACTATTGCTCAATAAGTCTTGTATTTTTATTGTACGATGTTTAAGACCAGAAAGTAGAATTTTATGCCACAAGCAAGATTTCAGATTGGTGTTTGGTATGCCAAAGACCACGTTGTTTCTTTGATAGACTACATAGAGCTTTTTAAAAGGGGATGGATCGAAAAATCTCAGGTAAACCTAAAAAGTTCTTACTTGCTCATTAATATCGATGAGCAAAGCTATCACCAGTTTAACTGTTGCCACGTAGAAATGATGGGACTTCAGTTTAGAGATGTATACCAACGCCTGATGCGGGGAGAAGATGCCATTTTGCGCCCGGCAGTCATTGGCACACCCAATGTTTGGTATTTGGTGCTTGAGCCTCAAAAAGATTTTGTGTATGTGTCGTCGCTTACCATTCACGACAAAGACCCTAACTTGTATAGCAACCTATGGTACAACGACTTAGGATTGGGACAATGTGAGGCAGTATTTCCGTTTGAAACTCAGTTTAACACCCAAAAACAAGCCGATTATCTCTATGACTATTTGGTGCAACATAAAGAAGTGCTTAAAAACCATAGCTGGAAAGGGCGCGAGCATACCAATTTTTTTACTGAATTGGCAATTCCTAAGTCTATCCTCCTCAACGATTTACGCTTGTATGGGCAAATGGGACTGGTGGTATACGACATTACCGAAGAAGAGGTAGAAGTGGAATATTATTAGCTGAAGTTACGCAGACCTACTTATTTTAATGGTTATATGGCTGTATTGCTAAATGATTGGGCTACGCATCGCGCAACCATAAAACAATAAAGCTATCAAACAATATAAATAACTGAAGTTACGCAGACCTACTTATTTTGATGGTTATATGGCTTTATGGCTCAATGGTTTGGCTACGCATTGCGCAATAAAGCCATTCAACAATAGAAACAGGTGACCTTCAGAAAACTGCGTAACTTGAGTAAATAAGCAGACTTGGAAATTACTGCGTAACATCAGTTATTAGTTTTTTAGCCTGGAGTTGGCAGGTTAGCCAAGGTTCCCAACTAACAAGTTGATAAACACTTAAAATTAAATAACTTATCAACTTGTTAGTTGCTAGTGGAGGCTATGCCGACATCCCGCTTGCGGGGCACCTAGAGTCCCTAGAACCTTGTCAGGGCCCAAACTATGCCCCTACTTTGCTTTACGCAAATATATATTGCCTTGAAACGATTTGAGTCGGAGTTCGGTACCTCCACCATTCAGTTTGCCCTTCAGACGAGCTCGTCCACCTATTTTGCGATACGACTTATCCATAGGGGGCTTTATTTTGATGGGTAGGTCTGAAAAAACATCGCCCGAATAAGAGCGCATATCAAGGTTGGCTTTTTGCCCCGAAGCAATGCTTACATCTATAAAACCACTGATACTTTTTAGATTGAGCTGGCAGTTTTTTGGGTGTTGCATTTCTATGTTGCCACTAATGGTTTTTATTTTAAGCTGTTTAGTACTGGCAGGCACATTTACCTCATAGCGAATGTTTGCCAATAAAAAACGCCCATTGACGTGATGTTTTCCATCTTCGTCGTTGTACACTGTCAAGTTACCATACGATTGATAATTATTATGCTCGTCGCCAGTAACAATGAGGGTCTTGGTAATTTTCGATAAGTCTTTAATCCGCGAACGAATTTCAAAATCGCTTGAACTTTTGTCTGTATTCAGTTCAAATTTATCATTGTGTTTGCCCCCATTAATATCTACCCATACCGTTACTTGTACTTTATTTTGGTTCCAGGTTTTCACCTTGATATTGTTGGCATATTTCAAGTTTAGAAACAACTCTTTGCTTTGATCAAAGTCAAAGGTTTTGTCTATTTTTTTAGCCGTTTTTGAGGTAGTTACTGGAGTCTTTTGACTCCACGCCTGCAGGCTCAGCAACAGTGTCAAACATATGATACCCAGGGTCTTTACTTTAGTTTTCATGGAAATATGTAGTTGGTGATGAGTATGTGCAGGCGCTGCACATACCTTATATAATTTATTTTTTGCGTAGATAAATATTGGCATGTCTGGCTTCTAATACCAGTGCTTTGCCCCCTCCATTGAGTTTAGCAGTCACCTCGGTGGTAGCCGTCAGGCTTTTCAAACTACTCTCTTGAGCCTTATCTGTTTGAATGTCCATGTTGGTAAATATTTCGCCATAGCGACTACTGGCTCTCAGGTCGGCCTTTGTTTTCGCCGGCAAGCTAATGTCCATGCCTCCATAGCGGGCGTCTATGCTCACATTATTGCTCATACTGGCAAAGTCTGCCGTTACCAGCCCATAGCGTGCCTCTATCTGTACACTCCCGCTGAGTTGCTCTACCCAAACTTTGCCATAGCGTATATCAATGTTTACATCAGTACCAAACCCTTTGACTATCAACTTATTAAACCAGTTATTTGAAATATCTACCCTGAGCTTCATTGCCTGGGGTACTTTGATGGTATACTGCCTAGAGCTGACCTTACGCACCGCCTTGATGGTAGTTACCTCTCCTTCGGTTTTATAATTGAGCCCTATTTGGGTATTGTCATTTCCTCCTGTAATCGGCTTCAGTCCTTTGGCTCTTTCATTGTCAGAGTGGCGATGTCTTTGCCCACCTTCTATCAAAATCTCTGAACCATTGTAGGCTTCCAACAAGAGTTTTCCCGTCATTTCGCCAATCTGTAGCGTACCCGATTTTACCGGAATTTTAAATGTTTGGGCTTGAGCAAAAACAGTCAATGATACCAAAGCAAGCGCAAATGCCCACTGCTGTAGATTCAATAAATTTTTCATGGAATTTTGGTTTTATATCTTTTTAATGGTGTAATAAATTACAAGGGCAGCGTTTATGTCTGCCCCTGTATGGTTATAGTATATATGGTAGTCTGAATTATTTCTTGCGGATATACACATTTTTGTAAGGTGAACGAACTTCTATGTCTACTCCGCCACCATTGAGTGTACCTTTTACTTTGGCTTTTCGTTGCAACCCTTTACCACTGCCCAGCTTAATGTCCAGGTTGGTAAATATGTCGCCATAAGACGACTCTGCCACTATGTTGGCTTTGGTATTACCGGGCAGAGTTACATCTACATCGCCATAAGGCGACACTATAGAAGAAGGTTTGCTTTGGTTTACCTTGCTAAATACCACTTTTGCTCCTTTGTAGGTAGCATTCACCAATACGGGTCCCGATACATTGTGGAGCAACACCTTTGCGTACGTCACATTTACTTCTATTTCTCCGTCAAAATCTTTCACCTCCAGGCGTCCTGCGTGTACACTTCTTAGTTTTACTGCCAACGCCACCCCCTTGGGTACCTTGATATAATAATTCACTTTTTTTCTTCGTATGCCTCTCAATGTCAAT